>DROK01000258.1 GCA_011321895.1 Thermodesulfatator atlanticus | reverse complement strand
TGGTGGATTTCCTTTTCAGGATAGTCGTACTTTTCAAAAAGTTCTTCTTCGGTGCGGAAATGAGTGCCCGCGTAATCAATCAGTTCGGTAATAATCTTTCTCAAATCATTCGTAGTAGCTCCGTCTTTTAATTTCGCATGCAATTCGTTTATCATGTTTACCAGGCGCTTGTGCTGCTCATCTATGGTCTTGATGCCGATTTCAAAGGCCTCGCCCCAGGTGATTAGTTTCTGGTTTCTTATTTTTATCTCGCTAAGGCTCGCCCCCTTAAGCGCCAACCAGCGGTTAAACAGGTCGAGCAATTCGTGGAAGAGCGGCTCTATATGTCTGGTGTAGAAACTGAGCATCGCGTGGCGGTTCTTTTCTTGAGTAATGATGTTTATCAATTCTTTCGCAGAGCGGTGTAATTCTTCATGTACGGGTATCAGTTTTTCTAGAATAGTCTCTTCTTCCGTTGAAGTTGGGCGATATTCTTGTAAGAACTGTCCTAGCGCGCAACGGTGAGGATCAGTTTCTACTTCTGGTGGGGTAAAAGTGATAATGGCGTTAAAGATATTGTCTCTCCAGCGCAAGTGTGAGAAAAGAATCAACTTCAATTGTATTTCAGTGGGTAGGCTTTTTAAGAGTTCCTTTTCCAGCTGCGGATTTATTTGTATGAGGGATAGGAGCACTGATTCTTCGTTTACTATGCCACTTACGCAATGATCAATGACGTCCAGGTTTTCCCGGATTTCGTTGAAATCATGGGCATGGCTTAAGAGCCTGTCTGCGTGTCGGTTGACACTAACGATGGTATCAACGGCCCTCTGGATATTGTTATTCAAATCAGCGATGGTGACGGTTTGTTCTTCGCTGGCGCTGGCGATGGTACTGGCCAGATCATTGACTTCTTCCACGGTGGTGGTAATGGATTCCATCCCGGTAACGGCCCTTTCCATATCTTTTTGAATGTTACCTATAATTTTGGCTATTTTTTCGGTGGCTTTTGCCGTTTGTCTGGAAAGTTCCTTCACCTCGTTGGCCACCACGGCAAAACCTTTGCCCGCTTCACCGGCGCGGGCCGCTTCAATGGTGGCGTTAAGGGCAAGGAGGTTGGTCTGCTCGGCGATGTCGTTGATGAGGTCCGTTACCTCGCTGATCTCTTTAGAACTTGCCGCTAATTCCTGGATGGTCTCTTTGGCTTCAGAGGCGTGTTGGCTGGCTTCAGAGGCCTTGGCGGCGGTGGTTTGAATGCTTTGGGCGATTTCCTGGGCCGCGATATTGAGATCGTTCATGGCGTTTGAGATGATTTCGATGTCTTCGGTGGCCTGTTTGGAAGAAGCTTTTAATTCTTCGGCCATACGCTCGGTATCATAACCGTGATGGCGGATCTGTTCGCCAGAGGTCTCCACAAAATTTACCGCTTCGGAAAGGATACGGTTTTGGGCCGTTAAAGTAAAAAATTGGCCGGCAATATAACCGATGACGGAATTGACCGCGGTGATTATTTCTTTGAGTTCCTGGAGCCCTTTTTGGGGGAGAGAACGTTCAAAACGGCCCTTTTTGATCTCGTTAAGGAGAGAGGTTATCTGGTTGATGGGCTCTATCAGGTGTTTGCGGGTGAGATAAAGGGTTCCCAGAAAGACGGCCAGCCCCACCACCAGAAGGCTCAGGATAAATTGCTTGAATCTCTTTTGTTTATTTAGGCTTAGCTTTTCGAGGGTTTTGGTTACGGTATTGGCCTGGGCCAGGAGGGAAAGGTTGTGCTGGCTTACGTAATCAAGGGCTTTTTGTAAGCTCTGCGCGTTGGAAGAACCTTGGCTTATCAGGAGGGCTTCTTTGCGAAAGGGGCGCCACATCTCTTTTAATTTTTTAAATTCCCGTCCAAAATCCCCCTGGTCTTTTAGCGCTACCTTTTCCAGTTCGTTCAATATTTGGTCGTAGGTATCTATGGTGCTCTTTAAGGATTGCCGCAGGGTTGGGTCATTTTTGAGGCTGGTAAGGAGGGCCTCTTTGGTTATCTTTTGCGAGAGCATCCTGAGCTTGCCGCTGATGTTTATGTATCTTCCGTCAAGGCGTTGCTTATTGAGCAGGTAAAAGCTGGCCAAAGCCCCTAGAACCAGAACCAGAAAAACCAGAAAGACTGCCCCGGGGACAAAGTATTTAACGGCATAAAAACGGCGCATAAAAAACCTCCCGCCAAAATGTTCTTTTCAAGCTATCGGTCGGAAGGGCCAAAGATTAAAATTCAGGTGCAGCAGAAATGCTTAAAAGCTGTTTTTTTTGCGCTTTGCCGTGTCCAAGGGGGCAGGCGGGCGGGATTTTCCCCGCCCACCATATTCTTACTGACCCAAACAGGCCTTGAGGTCTTCTTCCGGGGTGGAGATGGGATGGATGTTATATTTTTCCGCCAGGAACTTGAGCACGTTTTCCGAAAGGAAGGCCGGGAGAGACGGGCCGAGATAGATGTTTTTGATCCCCAGATAGAGCAGGGTTAACAAAATGGCCACCGCTTTTTGCTCATACCAGGAGACGATGAGGGAGAGGGGAAGCTCGTTGACGTCTACGTTAAAGGCCTTGGCCAGGGCGATGGCAACCTGGATGGCTGAATAGGCGTCGTTGCACTGTCCCATGTCAAGCAGGCGGGGCAGGTCACCGATGGTACCCAGATCCTTGTCAAAGAAGCGGAATTTACCGCACCCCAGGGTAAGGACGATGGTGTCCGGAGGGGTCAATTCTACGAAACGGGTGTAGTAATTGCGTCCGGGTTTGGCGCCGTCACACCCCCCTACCAGGAAGTAGTGTTTTATGGCCCCGCTTTTGACCCCTTCGATGACCTTGTCCGCCACGGAAAGGACGGTTTCGTGGGCAAAGCCGGTCATTACCTCGCGCCCGTTGGTGTCTTCTTTAAAGCCCTCCATGGTGAGCGCCGTCTGGATTACCTCAGAGAAGTCGTGTCCCTTGATGTGCTTTACCCCCGGAAACCCTACCGGGCCCATGGTGAATACGCGGTCTTTGTAGGATTCTTTGGGGGGCATGAGACAATTGGTGGTCATCACGATGGGCCCGGGAAAATTCGGAAATTCTTTCTGCTGGTTCTGCCAGGCGGTCCCGTAATGTCCGTAAAGGTGCGGGAATTTCTTTAGCTCCGGGTAACCGTGGGCGGGAAGCATCTCTCCGTGGGTGTAGACGTAAATTCCTTTGTTTTCGGTCTGTTTGAGGAGCTCGTAAAGGTCCTGCAGATCATGCCCGGAGACCAAAATGGCCTTTCCTGCTTTGGCCCCCAGGGGGACCCGGGTGGGTTTGGGGACCCCGAAAGTCTCGTGGTTGCCGGCGTCCAAGAGCTCCATGGTCCGCAGGTTGGTCTTCCCGAGTTCCAGGACCAGGTTGACCCAGTCTTCCAGGGAGAGATCGTGCCGTTCAAGGTTGGCCAGGGCCCGGTGCATGAATTCGTAAACGGCGGGATCTTCCTTGTCCAGTTTGGCCGCGTGGTAAGCATAAGCGGCGATCCCTTTAAGCCCATAAATGGTGGTGAGTTTCAGGGAGAAGATGTCAGGGTCCGGAGCGGTTTCCGGTCGCGGTTCAATCTCTTCGGCCTTTTTAATCAGGGCCTCGTGGTCCTTCGGGGGCGTAAAGTCAGTGGAACCACCGGTCGGAACCTTCCCGCCTTTTTCTTTGACCTTTTCTTTTAAGGCTTCCCGTTTTTCTACCGCTTCAAAAAGGTAATTTTTGATCCTTTCCGGATCGAAATTGACGTTGGTCAGGGTAGAAAACAGGGCCTCGCAGGTGAAAAAGTCGATCTCCCGGTCCTCCAGGCCAACCTCCCTTCCCGCCTGGGCCACCCGGGCCAGGCCTTGCAAGGCGTAAACCAGAAGGTCCTGCAAAACGTCGGTTTCATGCGTCTTGCCACACACGCCAATCTTGGTGCAGGCCACTCCTTTGGCGGTTTGTTCACACTGGTTGCAAAACATAAGATACACCTCCTGTCGGTAATTTTGTCTATAAAATAAGTATGAAAAAGACAGGTGTAATTGATCCAGGTCAAAAAAATTTAATTTTTTGGGGTTTTAAAGAGACCCGGGGAAGAGGCGGGCCAGGTTCCCGCCGGGATAACGCAAGGCCAGGAGCCCGGCGCGGCGGGCTGCCAGGACGTCGTCCCGGAGGTTGTCTCCGATCATCAGAGATTGGCTAGGTTTTACTTTTAGTTTTCCACAGGCGTAGCGGTAAATTTCCGGGTCCGGTTTGGCAAGGCCTATCTCGCAGGAGATGAAGATTTCTTCAAACCAGGCAGAAAGGTTAAGGGCCCTGAGCAGGCGTCGCAGCCTTTCGTCCCAATTCGAAATGACCGCCAACCTGAGGCCTGCGGCTTTAAGACGTTTCAGGGTCTCCGGCGTACCCGGGGTGAGGCGAAAATAATCTTTGCGGGCGAAACATTCGTAACACTCCTGGTAGGCCCTTTCCGGGTCTTTTAAGGAGCCAAAGCGTCTGGCTGTTGAGAAAAAGACCTCCCGCCACCCTTCAAAACAGCTTTCCGGAGTGGGGGCCCGGTCATCACGCCTTTGGGCGTAAATTTGGTAGAAAACCCGGTTAACCTGGGCGGGATCCGCTTTTAGGCCGTATTTTTCCCACACCGCGGCGTAAACGTGACCCACCGAAGGGGTGATATGGACGAGGGTTCCTTC
>DROK01000257.1 GCA_011321895.1 Thermodesulfatator atlanticus | reverse complement strand
TAATTGGCCAGCGCCAGGGCCGGGTTACGGTAAGCCCCCCGGTAGTCTTTCGTTAAGAGATAGAGGTCGACCAGGCTCCGGGTCAGGTCCTTTTCCTGGAGACAGGAACCGTAAAAGAGTATGGCCCGGAGATTGGGGTAAGTCTTTTTAAATTCCTCGATGAGGGGTAAAAGGGCCGGCTCTGGTTCCCTCACCGCGTATTCCGCCAGATAGGTCAGCAGGTCCCTTGAGATTACCACCGGTAAAAGATCACCTCCGGTCCGGTTTCTACGGTAAACGTGGCCTGCCCGGTCAGGATCTCCCCGTCCACCGCCAGGGTGGAGGACTTAAGCTCGATCTCGGGAAGACAGGAGACTTTAAAAGGCAGGAGTTTTTCGGGGAAAAACCCCACCTTTAAGTAAGGACAGCGGGAGACAAAGGGTTTTAGTGGTAAAAAGACCTTCTCAAGCGTGGTCACCATAACCGTATTCAGGCGGAAGGGGGCGGCCGGGCTGGTGTTTAAGGGCAAGCCAGGGCGGCCCCGGAAAAAAACCTCCTTTAAAAGGCTTCCGGTTACGGGAAGGGCGTTTTTTAGCCCGCGCAGGCCCCTTTCTTGGCGGTTTAAGTTATAACGCCTTATCCCTTCGGCCAGCATTCCTGCTGCGCAAAACATACCGTAAATCTCGTAAGACTTGATCTTTAGCGCCCGTCTTATCTTAACCGCCGGGGGTTTTCCAGCCAAAAAATGCCTGAATATTTTAAGCTGCCCTTTAGGGCGACTTACGTCCCAGGCGATAAGATTGGTCGTCCCCCCGGGCAATACCGCCAGTACGGGAAGACGGCGGGCCCTGAGACAGGCGGTTAAGACCGCGGAAAAAGTCCCGTCTCCCCCGCTAACCAGCAAAATCTTTTTCTTTTGGGCCAAAAGGGTGGAGGTGGCTTCCTTAAGAGACTCGAAGTCCCTTCCCTCGGCGTAATCAAGCCCGGCGTGGTGGGCGAGCGCCAGCAGCAGGTTTGCCTCCCGGAGATTGCGCCCGGAGGTCGGGTTGATGACCAGACCGGCTTGGGCTATGCGGCGGCTTCTCTGGTAAACCACTTGAGGGCCAACTTGTGGGCGCGGTATTTTTCGATTTCAGCCAGCCAGGGCGTAAGGGGCCGTTTTCTCCCTTGCCACCAGGCCAGAGCTAAGCGGAACAGGAGGACCAAACTAGTTAAGACCGTCCAGCAGGTGGTAGCCAGGAGACCATACTGGGGTTGGCCGAGGAGGTAACTTACGGTCAGGATGATGAGACAGGGGTTGCGCCGGGCGGTGATAAGACGAAAGTAGGAATCAAAGGGCCGCCAGCAAAAGATTTCAAAGCCAAAACGGGCCAGAAAGGCTCCTTCTACCAGTCTTCCCAGGACGTAGCCGGCTATAAGTAAGGTGCCCAGTAGACTGACAGGCAGCGGGTTGCTGAGCCCCCATCGCTCAACCCCGACGCCCCAGAGGATATACCAGATGGGGGGGTGGATGAGATCAATGAGATGGTCGAAGTAATGGCCAAATTTGCTTGAAGTGACCGTCACCCGGGCCAGTTTTCCGTCCACCGTGTCCAGAAAGGTCATAAGCCAGGCTGCTATTAAACCTAGCCCTAAGTGTCCCTGATAAAAAAGATAACCGGCTAAGACGACCAGGATAAAACCCAGAAAAGTTACGTGGTTGGGCTTAAGGCCAAGCTTAACGCACCACCTGACCACTTTTCGGGCCGGATGAGGCCACAGCCATTTGGTGACCAGGTCCGTGACCCCTTTGTAAGACCAATCATAAAGGCGCCTTTCAAGAAAATCCCGGTTTTTCTCCGAGACCGGGAGGGCAAAGGGTGGTTCAAATTTGCGCAGCTGTTTAAAAAAAGCTGCCGAAATTTCTCCGAGGAGCTGGGTTTTGACCCCTTGAGGCAAGGGGCCCCTGCCTTCAAAATAGGCCAGGGTTTCGGCAAAAATGGGGGCCGAAACGTAGGCGGCGAGAGGGATTTCTTTTGGTCCTTCTTTTTGGTAAACCAGAAGACCTGGCTGAGTACCAAGATATTTGACCAGACGGTCGTCAAGCAGGTAGTCCACGTTGAAGATGAAGACTTCGTCCTCAGGGGTGAGTTGCGAAGGGTCTTTTAGTTCTTTGACCTGAGAGCCGAGGAGCCTTTTTAACCGCTCCGGGACGGTAAGCCCCCAGATTTTTACTTGGTCTTTGCCGTAAAAATAGACGTAACGGGCCATCTTTTTTATTTTAACGGAAAGCGCCATGTTGACCAGGGAAAAGCTCTTGGTCCATTGTTCTGATTGGCATTTGGCAAGCTTGGCACCCCCCTGGCGAAAGCTGGTGGGGCGGCGGCTTATCGGCTATCTCCGCTGGCGACTTTTGCGGGGCAAGAAACACGGGCTCGCCCCCCTCCTTGCTTTTTGTGAGGAGGTAAGGCGGCTCAAGCCCCACCAGATCATTGTCACCGGAGACCTTACCCACCTGGGGCTACCTGAGGAGTTCACCCTGGCCCTTTCCTTTTTGCAACGCCTGGGCCGCCCGGAACAGGTAAGCATAGCCCCTGGCAACCATGATTCCTACGCACCAGAGGACTTTTCGGCCACCTACGGCAAATGGGGCCCCTATCTTGAGGGGAAAGGGCCCCTTACGGAACGTTTTCCCCGGGTCCGGATCCTGGGAAGACTGGCCCTGGTGGGGCTCAGTACCGCCTGCCCTAACGTCCCTCCTTGGGCCATCGGGCGGCTTGGGCTCAAACAACTGGAAAGACTGGCGCAGACCCTGGCCTCGTTGCGCAAAAGGGGTTTTTTCCGCGTGCTTTATCTGCATCACCCGCCTATGGAAGGGGTGGTTTCCAGACGCAAGGCCTTAAAGGACGCGCTGGCCTTACAAAGGGTCCTGGTGAAGGAAGGGGCGGAGCTTGTCCTTTACGGGCATACCCACCGGGTTGGCCGGTTTGAGCTTGACACCCTCTGGGGCAGGACCCCTGTCTTTGGGGTCTCTTCCCTTACTTACCTGGGTTCAAACCCGGCGAAAAGGGCCAGATTTTTTCTCTTCCGTATAGACGACCAGAAAGGGACCTTGGCGTTTCAGAGTTTTGGCTGGGACGGGGCCTCATTTAGGCCCGAGACGTCTTTTTGAAACGCCAGAAGGCAAGACCCAATACCAGGAAAACGGGGCCAAGGGCTACCAATGGAGGGGAGAGGGCGTAGACCCTTCCCGCATGGGTTATGGCTTCCCGCAAGAGGTAGAAAAAGAGCCCCCCGAAAAGGCCTCCCAGCAAACGGGTAAGCACCGGTTTTTTCCTTTTAAGGGGGCTGGTGGCGAAGCTCAAGGCCAAAAGTCCCATGGCCAGGACCAAGAAAGGGGTGGTCAACCGTTCCCACAGGGCCAGGGTGTAGCGGTACACGTCCTGCCCCCCGGCCTTAAAGATCAGGCGGTAGTGCCACAGGGTTTTGGCGTCCAGGAATTCTAGGGGGAGGGCCAGCTTACTCAGTTCCTGCGCCGGGATGGGGGCCTGCCAATAAAGACGGGGATAAAATTTTTCCCTAACCTCTTGGGGCCCGAAGAGATTTTCCCTCACCTTCCAGAGGAGCCATTTTCCCTTATCGGCCTTACCCATGGGGGCAAAAAGGTAACTTTTAAGCTCCTTACCCTCAAAGCAAAAGATTTCGATCCCTTCCATCAGGCCGTCATCCAGGACCTTTTCCACCCTGAGATACGTCTCTCCCCTTTTGGTCCAAAAACCCTCCCCGTAAGGTGTGAACTTCTGGGAGGCCAGGGCCCTGGCTCGGATTTGCCAGGCCCTGGTCTCGGCCTTTTTAAAAAGGGTTTCCTCAAGCCCGCACCAGCTAAGCCCCAGCGTAAAGACCGCCAGGGCCAAAACCAGGGTTTGTCTGGTCCTGGAGAAGCCTACGGCCTCAAGGGCCAGACTTTCGTTGCGGTCTACCAGCTGGCCCTGGGCCAAAAGCACCGCCAGCAGGCTTAGGACCGGCAGGAGCACGTATAGCTTATGGGGGCTGGTAAGGAGCACGTACCAGAGGGCCTTTTTGAGGTGGTAAGAACCGGTACCCACCCGGGAAAGCTGGTTTAAAAACTCAAACAGATCAAAGAGAAGCAGCAGCCCCAAGGCCACCACCAGGAAGAAACGAAGCAAGATTTTCAGGAGATACCGGTCAAATATCTTCATTTAAGCCGCCAGTTATACCAGAAAGAGACCAGGATAACTCCGGCCAGGGCCAGGGGCACGCTGAAAAGGCCAGGTAGTGCGGGGAAACTCCCCTGGGCTACCAGTTTTTTGAGGGAGGCCACCCCGTAAAAATAAAGAATGAAAAAGAAAATGGCCCAGAGAAAGGGCTTTACCGTGGTCTTTCTGGGGGCGGTCGGAGCCAGGGCGAGCCCCAGACACGCCAAAACCAGGACTCCCAGTGGCGCCAAGATGCGCCACTGGAGTTCGGCCAGGGCCTTTTTGCTCTTGGCCAACCAAAGGCTTGGGGTAGGCCAGGCCTTTAGGCGG
>DROK01000256.1 GCA_011321895.1 Thermodesulfatator atlanticus | reverse complement strand
CGGAAGTTGGGCCTTCCGGTGCCGGAGGATCGTCGATATCTTGAGGAGGCCCTGGAGACCGTAAAACCCCGGGCCCGCACCCTCCTTGAAGCCGCCGAGATGCTGAGGTTCTACCTGGTGGAGGAGATAGACTACGATCCCGAAGCCGCCCGAAAATTTCTCACCCCGGATATCGCCCCGGTGCTCGAACGTTTACTGGAGGAACTCTCCGGGGTAGAATTTAAAGACGAACCCTTAGAAAGACTCTTCCGGGGCCTGGCCGAGGAAACGGGCTTAAAGCTTAAGAAGATTGCCCAGCCCGTAAGGGTAGCCCTCACGGGCAAGACCGTAAGCCCGGGGCTATTTGAGATCATGCGCATCCTGGGGCGCGAGCGGGTTTTACGCAGGCTCCGAAGGGCCCTTGAATTTATACGCACGAGGTAGCCATGGGTGAATTGGTTCTTCTGGGTTTGATCATCGGCTTCTGGGTGATTCTCAACCATATCATCCTTCCGCGACTGGGGATTCCCACCTGAAGCTCGGTCAACCAATGCTCGCTGGATCGGCGGGCCCGCAAGAAAAAGGCACGGAAAAGAAAATAGCCGAATTCTTCGCTGTATCCCCTCCGGGGCTGGAGGGGCTCTTGGAAGACGAATTGAAAGCCCTGGGGATTCCCTTCCGGAGGGAGGAAGGGGGGCTTTCTTTTACCGGGACCTGGCGGGAGATGGCCCGGGTCAATCTCTGGTCCCGGGTGGCCAGCCGTGTCCTCATGCGCTGGGCCCGCTTCCGAACGGATAGTTTTCCGGAGCTTGAACGACGTACCAGGGCCCTTCCCTGGGAAAGATACCTGCCTCCGGACTGGGAAATACGCTTTCGGGTAACCTCCTACCGTTCACGCCTTTATCATGAGGGGGCCATCCGGGAACGCCTGGAAAGGGTGGTACGGGAACGCCTGGGACGCGTGGATCTTACCGGCTCCAAGGGAAAAATAGTGGTAGTGGTGAGGCTGGTTAAGGACGTCTGCACCATAAGCATAGACACCTCGGGGGGAGACCTTTTTCGAAGGGGCTACAAAGTGGCTCCGGGGCCGGCGGCTCTGCGGGAGAACCTGGCTGCGGCCCTGGTCCTTTCCTCCGGATGGAGACCCGGCCAGCCCCTTCTTGACCCTTTTTGCGGAACCGGGACCATTCCGGCCGAGGCCGCCATGATCGCCGCCGGCCGGGCCCCGGGACTTTTCCGCCGCTTTCCCTTTGAGGACTGGCCGGACTTTGATCCTGGACTTTGGGAAGAACTCCGGGAGGAGGCCCGGGCCCGGGAGGAATCGCCCCCGGATCGCCCCCTGATCTTCGCCGGAGATGCCTCCAAGGAAAGCCTTGAGGCCACCCGGGAAAACCTCAAGGCCGCAGGCCTGGAAGCATGGATAAAGATCTTCCGCACCCGCCTCGAGGACTTAAAACCCCCCACCCCTTCTCCGGGGTTTCTGGTAACCGATCCTCCCTACGGCAAACGTCTTAAGCTCCGCAACCTTCAAAACCTCTATCGTCTGCTGGGAAAGGTCCTCCGGGAACGTTTCCAGGGTTGGCATTTGACCCTGATCTTTCCCCGAGCCCGCAGGAAAGAATTCGAAGCCCTTACCGGTTTGCGCTTGCAAAGCCTCCTGGTCACCGAACACGGCGGACTGCCTTGCGCCTTCCTGAGCCAGAGAATCCCCGGTTGACCCGGAAGAATTTTTGTATAATACTGGATAAAATAAGTCTTCAAAGGAGAAAAGACATGTGTATGGAAATTCGAGTTCGATGCCATTGCGGGGCCCGGGAGGCGGCCTTCAACCTGCGCGACAACATTATGCCCCCTGAGGTAATCGACAGGCTTTACTGTCCGGAGTGCTCCGACGGAGTGAAATATGACCCCGAAAATATGCTCCGCGACAGGGACTGGATTATAGAATACGACATGGAGCTGGCCCGTTTCATGGCGGTCTCTAAACTCGGGGTGGACCCCGAGCGGGTGACCCCGGAGTTTCTCTTTGACGAGGGCTACGCCACCTGGAAGGAGACCTACCCCGGAGAACTTGCAGAGATCGAGGCCGAAAAGGAGAGGATCGTGGCCTTACTCAAGGAGGATCCCAAACGCTACTTCGAGGAGCTTCGCACCTGGGCCCAGCGCCGGGTGGAACATCTCAAGGCCCTCGGCTGGCGCAAGGCCCAGCGGATGTAGGTTTAAAATTTTCATGAAAATTCATGCATGTTCATGAGAGGCATGTATGGCTAATCTTCAGGTAAAAGGCGTTGATGACGATTTTTACGAGGCCTTGAAGCTTTTAGCCAAAGAGAAAGGGCGTTCGTTATCCCAGCAAGTTCTTATTATGCTTAAGGAATATCTCGCTAAAGAAAAGAAGCTTTCAAAAGCTAGAACACCCGGAGCCCTTTTGCTTGAGCTTGCGGGCTCCTGGGAAGACGAAAGACCGGCCGAGGCCATAATTGAAGAGTTAAAAGCGTCTCGGAAACCGTCACGAAATTCGAGAAGGGCTTAAATGTATCTTCTTGACACGAACATAGTGATCTATGCCTTAAAGGCGTCCCTCCAGTCTTAGCCCATCTTGAGGTTCATCGGGATGATCCCATGGCCTTGAGTGCGGTAACATTAATGGAGCTCTATTACGGAGCCTACAAATCGCAGAAAGTGCGGGCCAATCTGGCAAGAATCCGAGCCCTAGAAGAGGCCTTTGAAATTATCCCCGTGGGCCCTGAAATTGCTGACACCTTTGGAGATCTCAAAGCCGGACTGGAAAGAGAAGGCCTGTCCCTTGACGATTTCGATTTGATTCTGGCCGCCACCGCCCTCTGCTATAATTTAACTTTGGTTACTAATAATGTTAGACATTTTGGCCGAATAGAAGGACTAAAACTGGAAAATTGGATGGAATAAAAAAGCCCGGCGCGGGATAAAAAACCCGGCCGGGCCGCAAAATCAACCCCGGGCACCGACCTACTCTCCCAGGGCGGTAACGCCCCAGTACCATCGGCCCTGGAGGGCTTAACGACCGTGTTCGGAATGGGAACGGGTGTGGCCCCTCCGGTATGGGCACCCGGGAAACTTGTCCGAATTTAGGACAAGCGAATATGGGTATGCCGCCGGCACCCTGCCGGCCCGAGAATTCTTTCAAATAAAGCCAGCTGTGGCCAAGCCGCACGGGCGATTAGTACCGGTCGGCTCCACCCGTTACCGGGCTTCCACCTCCGGCCTATCAACCTCCTGTTCTCGGAGGGCCCTTCAGGGGGTGGGTTGCCCCACCCGCGGGAGGCCTAATCTTGGGGTGGGCTTCCCGCTTAGATGCTTTCAGCGGTTATCCCTTCCGCACATGGCTACCCGGCTGTGCCGCTGGTGCGACAACCGGGCCACCAGAGGTGCGTCCACCCCGGTCCTCTCGTACTAGGGGCAGCTCCCCTCAAGCCTCCTGCGCCCGCGGTGGATAGGGACCGAACTGTCTCACGACGTTCTGAACCCAGCTCACGTACCCCTTTAACGGGCGAACAGCCCGACCCTTGGGACCTTCTCCAGCCCCAGGATGGGATGAGCCGACATCGAGGTGCCAAACCACCCCGTCGATGTGAACTCTTGGGGGTGATCAGCCTGTTATCCCCGGAGTAACTTTTATCCGTTGAGCGACGGCCCTTCCACTCGGCACCGCCGGATCACTAGGCCCGGCTTTCGCCCCTGCTCGGCCCGTCGGCCTCGCAGTCAAGCCCCCTTATGCCCTTGCACTCAACGGCGGGTTTCCAATCCGCCTGAGGGGACCTTTGGACGCCTCCGTTACCCTTCAGGAGGCGACCGCCCCAGTCAAACTGCCCGCCAGGCACTGTCCCTGTGGAGGCTCACCCCACCAGGTTAGCACCCCGAAGCAGGAAGGGTGGTATCTCAAGGACGGCTCCACCGAGGCTGGCGCCCCGGCTTCCCTGCCTCCCACCTATCCTGCACATCCTGCCCCGAAATGCAATGCCAAGCTGCAGTAAAGCTTCACGGGGTCTTTCCGTCCCACCGCGGGTACCCGGCATCTTCACCGAGACTACAGTTTCGCTGGGACCCTGGCCGAGACAGTGCGGCAGTCGTTACGCCATTCATGCAGGTCGGAACTTACCCGACAAGGAATTTCGCTACCTTAGGACCGTTATAGTTACGGCCGCCGTTTACCGGGGCTTCAAGGCAGAGCTTCGGGGGTCAACCCCCCTAACCCCGCCCCTTCACCTTCCGGCACCGGGCAGGCGTCAGGCCCTATACGTCGTCTTACGACTTAGCAGAGCCCTGTGTTTTTGGTAAACAGTCGCCACCGCCGATTCCCTGCAACCTCCCCCAGCTCCAGCCGCTAAGGGCCTTCACCAGAGGAGGCACCCCTTCTCCCGAAGTTACGGGGCCAATTTGCCGAGTTCCTTAGCCAGGGTTACCCCACGCGCCTGAGCATTCTCTGCCCGCCCACCTGTGTCGGTTTGCGGTACGGTCACCAAGGCTTCATCGGCCACGAGGCTATTTCCCGGCAGTGTGGTCCGAGCGCCTTCCCGGGAGCCGTAACTCCCGGTTACTTACTCCCCCTCACCCTCGGGGGCGGGATTTGCCTCGCCCCGTCTTCGGGCTACAGGTTTGGAGGGCCTGCCATTCGCGGCCCCGGCGCCCTTCCCTCCTGCGTCACCCCTTGGCCTCCACCTCGGTGGCGGGGGATTGTTAACCCCTCTTCCCATCGGCTACGCCTTCCGGCCTCGCCTTAGGGACCGGCTAACCCTGGGCGGACGACCCTTCCCCAGGAAACCTTGGGCTTACGGCGAGAGGGATTCTCACCCTCTTTATCGCTACTCGTGCCCGGATTCTCTCCTCCGGTACCTCCAGCGGCCCTCACGGGTCCGCCTTCAACGGCAACCAGAGTGCTCCCCTACCACTCATGCCCAAAAAGACATGAGTCCGCAGCTTCGGCGCCTGGCTTAAGCCCCGTGGTATTTTCGGCGCAGCCCCGCTCGACCAGTGAGCTGTTACGCACTCTTTAAATGATGGCTGCTTCTAAGCCAACATCCTGGTTGTCTAAGCAGGGCCACCTCCTTTACCACTTAGCCAGGACTTCGGGACCTTAGCTGGCGGTCTGGGTTGTTCCCCTCTCGTCGCTGGACTTTATCACCCAGCGGCTCACTCCCGGGCTGCATCTGCCGGTATTCGGAGTTTGTCGGGGTTCGGTAGGGCGGTAACCCCCCTAGCCCCAACAGTGCTCTACCCCCGGCAGCGACCACCCGAGGCTGCACCTCAATGCATTTCGGGGAGAACCAGCTATCACGGGACTCGATTAGCTTTTCACTCCTACCCACAGCTCATCCGAGGAGTTTTCACCCTCCACCGGTTCGGGCCTCCAGCGGGTGTTACCCCGCCTTCACCCTGGCCATGGGTAGCTCGTCCCGCTTCGGGTCTGCCGCCAGCGACTCATCGCCCTATTCGGACTCGCTTTCGCTACGGCTCCACCTCAACGGCTTAGCCTCGCCGCTGACGACAACTCCCGGGCTCATTATGCAAAAGGCACGCCGTCACCCCGCCACCCATCTAAACCCACTCCTATATCCCTAACCTCCTGTACAACGCCGCCCTCAACTTCCAACTAACCTTAAGCCTCCTCTCTCGTCTCCTCGCTAACCTCTCCTCTCTATACGCTTCGTAATACACCAACTCCCACTTCCGCCCCCGTGTCGACCTGTTTAATCCCGCATTGTGCTCCTCTAACCTCCGCCTCAAATCCTTCGTATACCCTATGTACCTCTCGCCCTTTTCGCTTACCAACAAATACACGTAATACACCACTTGTTCTCCTAATAAGTGAGCTTAAATGGGTGGCGGGGCTCCGACTGCTTGTAAGCCGGCGGTTTCAGGTTCTATTTCACTCCCCTCCCGGGGTTCTTTTCACCTTTCCCTCACGGTACTGATGCACTATCGGTGCGCGGGTAGTATTTAGCCTTGGAGGGTGGTCCCCCCTGATTCACACGGGGTTCCACGTGCCCCGTGCTACTTGGGTAGCACACCCAGGGAGACCGCTTGCCTTTCGCCTACGGGGCTCTCACCCTCTACGGCGGACCATTCCAGGTGCCTTCGGCTAGACAAGCGGTTTTGTAACTCCCCGAGGAGTCCCTGGCCTCCTCCGGTGTGCCCCCTCTACCCCGAGTGGGCAACGCCCAGGGGCTTTTACACCCACTCGGTTTGGGCTACTCCCCTTTCGCTCGCCGCTACTCAGGGAATCTCGGTTGATTTCTTCTCCTCCGGGTACTGAGATGTTTCACTTCCCCGGGTATCGCCTCCACGGGCTATGTGTTCACCCGTGGATGACCAGGTATTACCCTGGCCGGGTTCCCCCATTCGGGCATCCACGGATCAACGCCTGCTTGCGGCTCCCCGTGGCTTTTCGCAGCTTGCCACGCCCTTCTTCGCCTCCCGCGCCCGAGGCATCCACCGCCGGCCCTTAGTAGCTTGGCCACAAAACTATCTAAAACTTGCTCGGCTTGTGGATACCCGTCGTACCCTATTCACTTGTCAAAGAGCTCTCTCCCACCAAATGACCTCAAAAGGCCTACCAAGGCCCCCTCAAATCACCTGGTGGAGGTGAACGGACTCGAACCGTCGACCCCCGGCTTGCAAAGCCGGTGCTCTCCCAACTGAGCTACACCCCCACACACACCCTAAAACTCTAACCACCCCTTACCTCTCCTTCAACCCCTAATCCTCCCCAAGGGGGTGCGCTCCTTCCGCTCAGCCAAAAAAGGCGGCCTCACGCCGCCTCCTTATATCCCCATGGTGGGCCTAGGTGGATTCGAACCACCGACCTCACGCTTATCAGGCGTGCGCTCTGACCTAAGCTGAGCTATAGGCCCAACCACTACGGGCCCGTTCACCTATCCCTTTTTAAAAGAACAATTTTTAAAGAACTTTAAAAGAACAAAAACCAAAAACCTAAATCAACTTAAATTTAAAACCCGAAGACTCAAACAACCAAATTGCTGATCCCTCAAAACTGAATAGCGACCGGCAGACAGGCCTTTCTTTCTAAACCAAGGCTTAAACTCTTATCGAGCTTCTCCTTAGAAAGGAGGTGATCCATCCCCACCTTCCGGTAGGGATACCTTGTTACGACTTCACCCCAGTCACCAGCCCTGCCGTCGGCGCCTCCCTCCCCCTTGCGGGGGTTGGGACAGCGACTTCGGGCAGAGCCAGCTTCCGTGGTGTGACGGGCGGTGTGTACAAGGCCCGGGAACGTATTCACGGCGGCATGCTGATCCGCCGTTACTAGCGATTCCGACTTCACGGGGTCGAGTTGCAGACCCCGATCCGAACTGAGGACGGCTTTCTGGGATTAGCTCCCCCTCGCGGGTTCGCAACCCTCTGTACCGCCCATTGTAGCACGTGTGTAGCCCCGGGCATAAGGGCCATGATGACTTGACGTCATCCCCTCCTTCCTCCGGGTTGTCCCCGGCAGTCCCGTCAGAGTGCCCACCCTTACGTGCTGGCAACTGACGGCGAGGGTTGCGCTCGTTGCGGGACTTAACCCAACATCTCACGACACGAGCTGACGACAGCCATGCAGCACCTGTGCTAGGGCTCCCGGGCAAAGCCCGGGCACCCCGGCATCTCTGCCGGGTTCCCTAGCATGTCAAACCCGGGTAAGGTTCTTCGCTTTGCATCGAATTAAACCACGTGCTCCACCGCTTGTGCGGGCCCCCGTCAATTCCTTTGAGTTTCAGCCTTGCGGCCGTACTCCCCAGGCGGGGTGCTTAATGCGTTAGCTTCGGCACGGAGGGTTTAACCCCCCACACCTAGCACCCATCGTTTACGGCGTGGACTACCCGGGTATCTAATCCGGTTTGCTCCCCACGCTTTCGGGCCTCAGCGTCAGGCGCCGTCCAGCCGGCCGCCTTCGCCACCGGTGTTCCTCCCGATATCTACGGATTTCACCCCTACACCGGGAATTCCGCCGGCCTCTCCGGGCCTCAAGCCAGACAGTATCGGACGCCATTCCAGGGTTGAGCCCTGGGCTTTCACGTCCGACTCGTCCGGCCGCCTACGCCCCCTTTACGCCCAGTGATTCCGGGCAACGCTCGCCACCTCCGTATTACCGCGGCTGCTGGCACGGAGTTAGCCGTGGCTTCCTCCGGGAGTACCGTCAGCCCGGTCAGGCTATTAACCCAACCAGGGTTCTTCCTCCCTGACAGGGGTTTACGACCCGAAGGCCTTCTTCCCCCACGCGGCGTCGCTGGGTCAGGCTTGCGCCCATTGCCCAAGATTCCCCACTGCTGCCTCCCGTAGGAGTCTGGCCCGTGTCTCAGTGCCAGTGTGGCCGACCACCCTCTCAGGCCGGCTACCCGTCGTAGCCTTGGTGGGCCGTTACCCCACCAACTAGCTGATGGGACGCGGGCCCCTCTCAGGGCAGGTGCTTGCTATGCAGAGGCACCCTTTCTTCCTTGCGCTCGCGCACAAGGAACGTATCCGGTATTAGCCCCCCTTTCGGGAGGTTATCCCAGACCCCAAGGTAGGTTACCCACGCGTTACTCACCCGTCTGCCGGTGTACTCGGGAGGCCGAAGCCTCCCTTTCCCCCTCGACTTGCATGTGTTAGGCACGCCGCCAGCGTTCGCCCTGAGCCAGGATCAAACCCTCACCTTAAACCAAAAACCCGGCTCGAAACCACTAAACTCCAAGCCGGCAAGGCTTCCTCAAATACGGAGGCCTGCCTGCCGTCGCTATTCAGTTTTCAAAGATCAGCCCCAAAGAGCAACTTCCAATATAACACACAAAAATCTACTGTCAAGCCCTCTCTCGCCAGAGCTGATAAATTCTACCTTAATAAAGAGCGTTTCCAAAAGGCTTCCACAAAATTACGCCCTCCACCCCCACCTGTCAAGTACCAAAAAATCAAGTACCAAAAAACTTGTTCCCGATTTGTTAAGGGTCGAAGACTCAGGTTTGGAATAAGGTTAAGTGTCTTGACAACCTTTATAGTCGTGGATATAGATTTTGACGGGTTCGGGACGCAGCGGGACGTGGCGCAGCCTGGCAGCGCACCTGCTTGGGGTGTAGGGGGTCGGCGGTTCAAATCCGCCCGTCCCGACCATTTTTTTATGATGGGCTCCTGGTAACTCTGGGGGCCTTTAAAATTTTTTGAGAACCGGGCGACTGCCTGGGGGGAGGTGAAAATGCGTGCACCTGCTCCGATCTGCCAGATTGAAAAGTTTCCCGCCCAGGAGGCCCAGAGGGCCAGGAGTTGTGATTTTGTTTCCACCCACCTCTTGGTAGAAATGTGGCAAGCTCCTTTTGCCGTTCTGGCCGACGCCAAAGAGGTAGAACGCGCCTTGCGGTACGCGGGAAGCGGTTCATGGGAAGAGGGGGAAGTAATTAGCTATCAATTTTCTCCTTACGGGGTCTCGGCCAAGGCCACCTTTGGAGACGCCCATATTTTTATCCATACCTGGCCGGAGAACGGGTACGCTGCGGTGGATATCTTTGCTGGCTCTCAGGAAGGTGCCTACCAGGTGTTCGAACGACTAAAAGAGGCCTTCAAACCCCATTATATCCACGCCCTGGAGATGAAAAGAGGACAACTCATCGAAATGGAGGAAACTTGACTCGCTACTGGTGGTTCGAAAAAATCACGCCGTATTACGCGCACGGGTATCACGTTGTCCCCGTTTACGAGAAACGTACCCCTCATCAGCACCTCTTAATCTTTAAAAATCCTCTCTGGGGGCGTTTTCTCGTCTTAGACGGGATTACCCAGTTTACCGAAAGAGACGAGTTTATTTACCACGAGACCATTGTCTTTTGCCCGGCCGCTTCCCTGGAAGAGGCCCCGCGAGAAGTGCTGGTCATCGGGGGAGGAGACGGGGGAGTAATCCGTGAGTTACAAAAAATAAAAGAAATAGAACGTATTTTGCAGCTCGAAATAGACGAAGAGGTCTTTAAGGCCTGCCAGAAATATCTCTCCGATTTGGCCGGCAATTACGAAGATCCCAGGGTGGAATTCCGGATAGAAGACGGGGCCCAATTTGTGGCCTCCGCTCCAGAAGAAAGCTTTGACCTGATTATTATCGACTGCACCGACCCCATAGGCCCGGCTAAGGCCCTTTACACCGAAACTTTCTACCAGAACCTTTTCCGCATCCTTAAACCTAAAGGTCGTTTTATTCAACAGGCGAGCATCCCCCGTTTCTTTCCTGAAACCTTGCCCATGGCCTATTTCAGGGCCCAGAAGGCCTTTCCCAAAATCGAAATCTTAAGAGCTCCTGTACCCTGTTACGGTGACGAAATAGCCTTTATCCTGGGTAGTAAAGACGGTACTTCCGCCCGAAAGCCCAAACGGGACTTCTGGGGGCGTTATTACAATCCCCAGATACACGAAGCCTCTTTTACTCTCCCGGAGTGGTGGAAAGAACTGATCAAACCGCAGCCCTAAATTATTTCTGACCTTCCTCTTTTATAAAATCCTGAAAGGTCTTCCCTTCTTTAATAAGGCGGACAATTTTCCGAATACGAGCCAGCCTCTCTTCCGTAACCGGGTGGGTCAAGAGAAAGGGAGGGGCCTTTACTCTGGGCAACACCGCCCCTAAATAAACCCAGGTGCGAGCCACTTCGTCTAGGTTGTATCCAGCCAAATAAGCGTAATAAAGACCAAAAAAGTCGGCCTCTCTTTCTTGATCACGACTGAACTTTAGGAGGGCAAAATTGGTAGCCATACGATACACATCGCCTGCCTGTCCTCCCAAAGAACTTACCACTAAACCAAAAATATCTCTTAGCATAAAAAGGGTCTGTCTTTTAAAAATGTGTCCTCTCTTTAAATGGGCCAATTCATGCCCAATGACCGCCGCAAGCTGGGCATCAGTTCTTAAAATACGACAGATAGCGGTGGTAACATACATAACGTAGGCGGGAGTAACCCAGGCATTAATTTCTTCACTGTCTACTATTACAAAATCTACCGGTTTAGTATAAATTTCTTGAGGTATTATTTCTAATTCTCTACCGTCAATTAATTTTAAATGTAAAGGCTGGCCCAATTCTGCTCTTAACGCAGGCTGATCAGGAGATAAAATGTCAAATCTTTTAAGACCAGCACTTTTATAATAAGGAGTCAGATATGTTATAAGATATCCCTTTTCTGGCAAAGAAATATTATTTAAACGCTCAAAGGCCTCCTTTTCTGCGGCATCAAGATTGGCTAGATTGATGACTTTAATTCCTATATAGGGATATTTTTTGCCGTCTTTGTCTTTGATGACCAGAAGGAGACGATACAAAACGTTGCCAACCCTTTCCTGGTCTCTTAAATACTCGTCCCATTTAACCGTTAAAATATCAACCAGGGCTTCATAACGTTCTTCCTCAGTTACCGGTGGACCAGTTACGGTCGCACAAGAAGACAAAAAAATACAGACGGCAACTAAAACTAAACTCTTATAAAAATGAAGCGTTTTAAATACTGATCCCGGCTTGCTTAGCATCTTTCAAGAAAAGATCCAAACCCCGCTCTGTAAGGGGATGACGATACATTTGTTTAATAACTTTGTAAGGGATGGTTGCTATATCAACCCCTAAGGCCGCACAGCGCCGTACGTGATCTACGTGCCTGATACTGGCGGCGATTATTTCGGTTTCAAAACCATAGAGGTTATAAATTTCTACTATTTCCTCAAGAACCATCAAACCGTCATAAGAAATATCATCCACCCGTCCGATAAAAGGAGAAACATAAGTAGCACCTACCTTGGCCGCCAAAAGGGCCTGGAGGGGAGAGAAAACGAGAGTAACGTTGGTCTTGACCCCTGCTCTTTCGGCGTTCAGCTCAAAAACCGCCCTCAAACCTTCTTCCGTGCAAGGAATTTTTACCACTACGTTGGCCCCCAATTTGGCCAGCTCCTTGGCTTCCCGTTTAATCCCTTCGGTATCCGTCGCCACCACTTCCACGGAGACTGGCTTATCAGGGACTTCTTTTAATATTTCGAGGATGGCCTCCTTCCATGGTTTGCCGGTCTTGGAAACCAGGGTAGGGTTGGTGGTTACTCCGTCAAGAATGCCAAGGTCCCTTACTTCCTTGATCTCTTCCAGAACCGCCGTGTCGATAAAGATCTTCATAACAAGCCCCCTTTGGTCTGATTTATCAAGGCCCGTATTTTAAGCCTCAAGCCCTGCAGCTTGATAAAGCCTTCGGCGTCCCTCTGGTTATAGAGGGTATCTGCTTCAAAGGTAGCCAATTCTTTCAAATAAAGAGAAGTTGGGCTCTTCCTCCCTACCACCATCACGTTTCCTTTATATAACTTGACCCGCACTACCCCCGTAACGTTCTTTTGGGTTTCGTCAATAAAGGCCCGCATGGCCTCCATCTCCGGAGCATACCAGAAACCATAGTAAATCAGCTGGGCAAAATAAGGGAGCAAACTATCCCGCAAGTGCATCACTTCCCGGTCCATGGTTAAATGTTCAAGGGCCCGGTGGGCCACGTGGAGCACCGTCCCTCCGGGGGTCTCATAAACCCCCCGGCTCTTGATACCCACAAACCTGTTCTCAACCATGTCCACCCGGCCAACCCCGTGTTGGCCGGCCTTCTTATTGAGAAAGGAAAGGAGGGCCACCGGGCCCATCTCCTCTCCGTTCACCGCCACGGGTACCCCCTCTTTGAACTCAATTTCCAAATATTCTGGCTGATCGGGGGCCTCCTCAGGCGAAACAGTCATTTGAAACATATCCTCTGGGGGTTCCTGCCAGGGATCCTCCAAGATACCTCCTTCATAGCTGGTATGAAACAGGTTGGCGTCGATGGAATAAGGCTTTTCCTTGGTAACGGGCACAGGGATCCCGTGTTTTTCCGCAAAGGCAATAAGCTCCTCTCGCCCCTTAAACTCCCATTCTCGCCAAGGGGCAATTATCTTTAGTTCCGGAGCCAGGGCCATATAGGTCAACTCAAAACGTACCTGATCGTTTCCCTTACCGGTGGCTCCGTGGGCCACCGCGTCCGCCCCCACCTCCCGGGCTATTTTGATCTGCTCTTTGGCGATAAGGGGGCGGGCCAGCGACGTCCCCAAAAGGTAACCGCCTTCGTAGACGGCGTTGCCTTTAAGGGCCGGGAAAACGAAGTCCCTGACGAACTCTTCTTTTAGGTCCCTGATAATGACTTCACTGGCCCCGGTGGCGAGCCCTTTTTCCCGAACCGCCTCCCAGTCCTCTTCCTGGCCGATGTCCGCACAATAGGCTACTACCGGGCACTGATATTTCTCGATGAGCCACTTCAGGATGATCGAGGTGTCAAGGCCGCCTGAATAGGCAAGGACGATCTTTTTGGGTTTCATCGTTTACTCCTCGGTTTCTCCCAAACTTTGCCTGAGTATAGAGCAAATACTCGTTTTTGAGAACTCATTGAAGAGCACCGTTTTTTTGCTAAAGTCTCCAGACAGGAGGCTTTATGGTAACCAAAGAGGAAATATTAAAGGCCATCGCCCCTGATCTGGAAAAGATCGAAACGGCCTTACAGCAAAACTTTCAATCATACGTACCCTTTGTCAACGAAGTAAGCCGCCATATCCTGTTTGCAGGGGGAAAGAGGCTTCGGCCCCTGCTCATGGTGCTTTCAGCCCGTCTTTGCGGTAAGGAAACAGACCCGCGAGCTTACCGTCTTTCGGTACTCTTTGAATATCTTCACGCCGCCACCCTCCTTCACGACGACGTGGTTGACCAAGCCGAATTCCGCCGCGGCCGCAAGGCCGCCCATCACCTCTGGGGGAACCAGGCGGTTATCCTGGTGGGAGACTTTCTCTATTCCCGCGCCATCAGGATCGCGGTAGAAGAAGGAAATATGGACGTTTTGGACGTTATCTCCCGGACCACCACCCTCATGAGCGAGGGAGAAATCCTCCAACTCCTTAACCTGGACAATTTTTCTCTCGATGAAGACGGTTATTACGAAGTAATTTACCGCAAAACCGCTGTTTTACTTTCAGCAGCCTGTGAGGTAGGGGCGATCTATGCTGAACGCAACCACACCGAGCGTGAACTCTTAAAGAAATTCGGTGAATATCTCGGCTACGCCTTTCAAATTACCGACGACCTGCTTGACTACACAGGAGCAAGCAAGGAGACGGGCAAGGACGTCGGTACGGACTTTAAAGAGGGCAAGGTGACTTTACCCTTTATTTTGGCGGCGGCCGAGGCCTCTTACGAAGACAGAAAGCGCCTGGTAGAACTCCTCCGTGACGGGGAACCCACCCCTCAAAAATTTGAAGAGACGTGCCAGTTAATGGCCAAATACCGCGCCTTTGAAAAAACCAAAGAAAAGGCGCGTTTTTTTGTGGAAAAAGCCCTTGAAATTCTGGCCAATTTTGAGGAATCTCCCACAAGGAACCTGCTTGAAAAGATCGCTCAGTTTATTCTGGTAAGAAAAGTTTAGGAGGGGGAAGGATGAAAAAATTTTGGGTCTGGCTGGCAGTTTTGATTTGGGGGCTTTCTCCTCTGGGGCTTAAAGCGGAAGAAATCAAAATAGGGGCCCTTTTTGCCCTTTCAGGGCCGGCGGCTTTTATTGGTACCCCCACCAAATTGGTAGCGGAGATGGCGGTGGCCGAAATCAATAAAGCCGGGGGCATCAACGGCCAGCCTATCAAACTGGTCATGGCTGATACCGAAGGGGACCCCACCAAAGCCGTGATGGCCGTCAAAAGGCTGATCGAAGTAGAAAAAGTGATCGCCCTCATCGGGCCTACCCGCACCGGTACCGGCATGGCGATCAAGCCCATAGTGGAACGGGCCCGGGTCCCCATCGTCATGACCGTAGGGGGAGATCCCGTCATTATGGAAGGAGGCAAATTTGGTACCGCCCGCTATATCTTTAAGGCCCCTCAGCGGTCCTCCACCGCTGTCAAAAAGATTTATATCTACCTGCAAAAACACGGCGTCAGCCGGGTGGCCATCCTTACCGCCACGGATGGTTTTGGCCAGGACGGCAAAAGGTGGCTTAAAAAGCTTGCCCCGGCCTACGGCATAAAGATCGTGGGGGAAGAAAGTTTTAACCCTACGGACACCGACATGTCCGGACAGCTGCGCCGGCTCATGACTAAAAGGCCACAGGCCCTTATTTGCTGGACGATCGGGCCGGCAGGCGCCATCGTGGCCAAAAACGCCAAAAGGTTGGGCATCAAAGTCCCCCTCTTCCAGTGTCACGGATTACCCGGACCTAAATATCTCGAGCTGGCCGGGGCTGCGGCGGAAGGAAACCTTATGCCTTCCACCAAACTCATGGCCTGGGAACAACTCCCTGATAACGACCCGCAAAAACCCGTAATCGCCCATTTTGTCCATCTTTACCGGGAGGTCTACCACCTTGACCGCAAATTCCCCATCAATACCCATTCAGGTTATGCCTGGGACGCGGTCAACCTGCTGGTATTGGCCATCAAAAAGGCCGGGCCAGACAGAGAAAAAATAAGGGATGAGCTTGAAAAAATAAACGGTTACGTCGGTATTTCGGGGATCTACCGCTTGAGCCCGCAAGACCACTGTGGGCTTGACGTAGACTCCATGATCATCGTCAAAGTGGAAAATGGACGGTGGAAACTGGTAGGGTATTAAAGCTCCTTGTTTTTGATTGTGATGGGGTCCTCTTCGACTCAAGGGAGGCCAACCGGGCTTATTATAACACTATCTGTAAGGCCTTGGGACGGCCTCCTTTAACAGAAGAAGAATTTCATTATGTGCACATGCAAACCGCCGAAAATTCCGTACGCTTCCTCTTCCGCGACTATCCCCACCTGCTGGAAAAGGCGCTTGCCTTCCAGAAGAATCTAAATTACGAAACCTTTCTCCCTTTGTTGAAGCCTGAGCCCGGGCTAAAAGAGCTTATAAGTAGTGTGAGGCCTCCCCTAAAAACCGCGGTTTCTACCAACCGGACCACCACCATGGGCCGGATCCTGGAAATCTTTGACATAGCTTCGTTTTTTGACCTGGTGGTCACGGCCTTAATCGCTCCCAAACCCAAACCACACCCCGAAGCCCTCAAAATAATCCTTGATCACTTTGGCGTTGACCCAAAAGAGACCCTTTACGTGGGAGATTCTTTGGTCGACTACCAGTTGACTGAATCTTTGGGGGTGCCCTTGGTGGCTTTCAAAAACCGCGAATTGCCGGCTGCTTTTCACGTGAACGATTTTTACGAATTGCGCCGACTATTAAGAGAAAAATTCGATGTTTAAGCGCTTTATTCTATCCTTTTCAGTCCTTATCGTCTTTATTTCCGCCTATTTTGCTTACACTTCCATTACCTTTACGAAAGAAATTCTGGACGAGCTAGAGACCCGACAAGCAGCCCGTTTGGCTCGTTTTATTTTGGAGCAGGATAACATTTTAGACGAAAAAACGTTGATACGGTTAAAACGCACCCTGGGAGGAGAGGTCTTTGTTTATGCCAAAGATGGTACTTTGTTAGCCACTACCATGGAAAAAAATTTACTTACCGACGAGCTAAAAAAGATAGCGCCACCATATTTAGAGCAACTCTCCTCCGGCCCGTTGGTACATAAACTCAACCTTCTTGGTCAACGTTATCGGCTGGTACTTTTCGAAGCCCAGTTGACCAAAGACATCTCTGCCTATTTTGGTCTTTTACTGCCGGCCTCCATGGAAGAAAAAATCCAGAAAAATTTGATAATAGGGTTGAGTTACACCGCCTTCAGCGGCCTGGTGTTCATGCTGGTGGTAAGCTGGCTGTTAAGCCGCTCCTTCACTCAACCCCTGGAAGAGCTGGTAGTGGCGATCAAAGACGTGGGCCAGGGCCTTAATCCACCTAAATTAGAAAAGAAAGGGCCACCGGAGGTCCAGGCGTTAGCCCAGGCCTTCAACGAAATGACCCAAAAACTTTACGAGTACCAGCAACGCCTTATCGAGACCGAAAGACTGGCCACCGCCGCCCAGCTCACCGCCAGCATCGCCCATGAGATCAAAAATCCTCTTACCAGCCTGAAATTAGCGGCGGAAATCCTGCAAGAATTTCTCAAAGACGACCCCGCCCTGGCCCGCCGCGCCGAACTTATCCTCAAGGAAACCACCCGTTTAGAAAAGATTCTGGAAAATATGAAGGCCCGTACCCAGAAGATTGAAATTACCAGGCGTCGCGTGGACCTTAACCAGTTAGTACAAGAGGTGGTGGAGGTGGCCCAGCCACAATTTGAGAACCGCAAACAAAAACTTGACGTCCAGCTTTTCCCTCAACCCCTCTGGGCCGAAGTTGACCCGGAAAAAATCAAGCAGGTCCTCTGGAATCTTTTAAACAACGCCTCGGAGGCCGCCGGGGTGGGAGGAGAAATAAAAGTGAGCACCACTATCAGTGAAGACAAAGGGGAAATTATCGTCGAAGATACCGGACCAGGGGTCCCAGAAGACCGGATCAAAGACCTTTTCAGGCCCTTTTACACCACCAAACCCGAGGGGACCGGGCTGGGGCTGGCGATCAGCCGCCAAATTATCCTCTTCCATGGGGGAGAGCTTTCTTTAACCAACCGGCCCGAGGGAGGGGCGTGTGCCAAAATTATTTTGCCCCTTGCCAAACCAGCTCAAGACTAAGGCGGCAGGCCGCGACAAAGTCCGAAAGGGGCAGATATTCCTCCGTAGAATGGACCTGGCGCATCCCGGTGCCCAAGATGACACAGGGGAAACCCCGGTCATTGAATATGTTGGCGTCTGAACCGCCCCCGGTAGAGGTCACCCTCAATGGAAAAGAGAGGGTCTTTCCCGCAGCCAACGCCAGCTGAACCACCCGGTGGTCTTCAGGGACCCGCATAAGCGGATAATCCTGCACCACGTTAAACTCTACCTTTGGCCGCTCTGCCCCTTGCTTGCGTACCGAAGAAACCGTATCTTGAAAGGCCTGGACTATCTTTTCCCAATTCTCCTTGACCTTGGCGTGATTATGACTCCTTATCTCTCCTTCCAGGACGACCTCTTCGGGAACGATATTGGTGGCCTTACCCCCTTTTATAAGGCCGACGTTGGCGGTTGTTTCCTCATCCAGCCGGCCGAGTGGAATCTTGGTCAGGGCTTCGGCCGCCAGTTGGATGGCGTTTATACCATCTTCGGGATTAAGCCCCGCGTGCGCCGCCTTACCCCATACCTTAATCGAAAACCTGATGGCCTCCGGGGCCCGGTTGATTAAGTCATGGGGATCTTCGCTGTCCAGGGCGTAACCCATGGGGGCCTCAACGAGGGTGTAGTCCAGATTTTTGGCCCCCAGAAGGCCTATTTCTTCGCAGGTGGTGCAAATAAATTCTAAAGGAATTTTTTGACCGCTCTCAGCAAGGAGGGTGGCTATTTCCAAAAATATAGCCAAAGCACTCTTATCGTCCGCGCCCAATACGGTATGGCCGTCTGTCCTGAAGACCTCGTTTTCAAAAATAACCCGGGGATTATCCGCAGGTTCTACCGTGTCCAAATGAGCCGCCAAAAACATGATGGGTTTGCCGTTTTCGGGAAAAAGCTTGACCACCATATTCCCCACTTCAGAACCCGTGCGTGAGGCAGAGTCGTCAAACAACACCCTGGCCCCCAGGGCGGAAAATTTTTCCTGTAAGTAAAGGGCAATCCGGCCTTCACGACGGGAAGGACTGGGAATGGTCGCCAGGTCAACAAAGAATCTTTTAAGTCTTTCCACGTTTATCATCAGCGCACCGCTTTTAGTATTTAATCTGAAAATCCGTAAATTCGCCCTTATAAGGTTCTTCTATCACTTCAACGTTTTCAACCCGCGCCATGGGCGAGCCTTCGTAACACCAAGCCACCATGGCGTCAACGGCCTTTTCGTCCCCTTCGAAAACCGCTTCCACCCGACCATCTGGCAAGTTGCGCACCCAGCCTTTGACTCCCAACCGGTCGGCTTCTTCTTTGGTATAAGCCCTAAACCAGACCCCCTGCACTTTGCCCGAAATGTATACGTGAACCCGTTTTTTGGCCATGGCGCACCTCCTTTTACGGGACCCTTAATAGGAATTTAAAAAGGCGGAAACCGCCAGGCAAGAAAAAAGGGGGGGCCGAGCCCCCCATGACAAGAAGGAGGGGGATGGATGGTGCGTTTAGGCCATATCTTTGATCAAGTCTGTTAGCATGGCGTTGGCAATCTTTTTGGAGTCGACCTGATAAGTCCCTGCTTCGATCTGCTCCTTGATGCTTCTGACCTTATCCGCCCTGACCTCAGGGGAGGTTTTGAGCACCGATTCTATCTTTTTGATATCTTTGGCGGTCTGAGAAAGCTCTACCCGGTCACCTCGCGCCGGGGGACTTTCCTGTACCGGCTCTTTTGGCCGCTGGGTTTCCCCTGTACTTTGTTTCACTTGTTCCGGACTTTGAAGAAACTTTTGGTACAAGTTTTCAATCTTCATTGGTCTCACTCTCCTTTCGCCTGCATTATTTTGGCGACGACCCTTTCCAGCAACTCTGCTTGCTCGTCAAAGGCTATTTCTTCAATCCGTTCTTCACCGTTTTCGGTGTCAAGGATTTTAAAGGTAAGTTTTTTACTCGTTCCTGCAAGGTTTTCTGCCCCTTCTTGTTGCCTGAGCCTTCGGGCCAGCTGATTTACCAAGTTACGCCCCTCTTCGGAGATCGTCACTTTATCTTCGCTCTCCTTCGGGCGCCCCCAGGAAAACTTTTTCCCTACTTGACGCCCATAAGACTTTACCACATTATGGATGTTGCGAAGATAAATGTTCATGGCCCGTTTCTCCTCTTATTTTCCTTTTCGGGCCAGTCTGAGGGGGAACTTTAAAATTGCAAATTTTTAGTTTGAACCTTGATAAACTAACGCCCTCCTCCTATCCTCCCGTATCCAGGTATGACTTTAGTGGTAAAAATACACCCTCTCGCCTCCGGCCCAAATTCCGGCCTTACCCTCCTCCGCGTTATGGCTCCTTCTGGTCAACGGGCCTCAAAGCCTACCAATCCGTTGGAAACCCTCCTCTTCACCACTTAGGCCTTATTTTCGACCGTTACGTCTAAAACTTAAACGGGCCTTAAGCTTGGCGTCGTGGCGGCCAATCTTGGCCTTTTTACGTTCTATTTTTGCCAGGAAGGCGGGGTCTTTTATCCAGGGCACGAAGAGCGCGTAATATCTCGCAAATTTTTGCAAAAACACAGGAAATTGCCCGGCCAAAACGTTTTCCGCCGCGTAAAAAAGTTCGGCCAGATCCTTTATCACCCAGGCCTTTTTGGGGGGCAGGCTCCTTCTTACCCTCTGTAAATCGATTAAAGTAAGCTCTTTTCCGTCCCAGAAAAAATGGCACAGATAAAAATCCTGGTGCGTAAAACCCGCCTGATGAAAACGACCCGCCAGGTGGGCCAAAACAGGCACTATTTCTTGCAGGCTTTTTTCCGGCTCTTGGCGGAACAGGTCCTCAAGCCTTTCCCCCTCCGCGGCTTTAAATAAGGTGAAAGCCATCTTTTTAAAACCCTTTCGCCTTTCTCCAAACGCTACCGGCGTGGGCACCTTGAAACCGCTGCGCCTCAGAAGACAGGCGGCCTCCCACTCGTTGCGAGCCTCGTTTTTGCGCCAAAAAGGAAAGGGAAAATAGCGTTTTAAGAAAAAAAACTGGCCTTCGATTTCTAAACGATAAATGGCCCGGTCTTTCTTTTTCTTAAAGAGGGGAAAGTTCCCCTCCCAAAAATCTTCAAAGGCCACCAGGCCTGCCTGGTCCAAAAGGGACAAATGGGCTTGCCGAATAAAAATCATGCACGCAGTCTCCGGGCCATCTGTTTTATATCTTCAAGCCTTTGCCAGTCAGGTTTCTTTAGACAAGGAAAAATCGTATTGTTGTGGAAAAGCGGGTCTTCCTCCAGGGGATAGCGGGCCACCCTTTTGGCCTCTTCAAAGAGGGGAGTGCCCGGGATGGGGCTGTATTCTGCCAGATAAGGGCTGGCTCCCAGTTCGGCCACAAAACGTATCGAGGCTTCCACTTCGGCAAGCTCCTGGCCTGGCAGCCCCCACAAAAGATAAACCCCTATTTCTTTTTGGCCAAAACCGGCTTCCTTCAAAAGGGCCACCGCTTCTTTCAATTCTTCAGGCTCAACTTTTCCGTCCAATCTTTGGTGTCGGGAAAGATTAACCGTTTCAAAACCCAAGCGTAAGGTCTTAAAACCGGCCCGACGCAGTAATACCGCCCTTTCCTTAGTGATAAGGCGCACGTGGACGGCGTTGGGAGTATGGAACCGGATCGGCACGTTGGCCTCAAGGATCTTTTCCAAAATCCTTCCCAGATGATGCTCAAAATCCACCAACAAGGCGTCGTCGTAGAAGGCAAAATCCCTGACCCCAAAGTGGCGGTACCAAAAAAGGATTTCAGCCACCACTTCCTCAACCGGACGTTTACGAAAACGGGGCTGAAGGATTTTAGAAGCGCAATACTTACAGCTGAAAGGACAACCAAAACTCGTAGCGATAACCACGTAAGGGAGGCGGCGCTGAAGATCAAAGGCCGGAAAAGGGTGCGGGGGCCTGACACCACTAGGAGCAATCTCATGGGTTATGGTTTTTAAGATTTCGGCCTCATCCGCGGTGGTGACCAGGAAAACCCCCTCAAGGTTAGTGCGGGCGTGTTCCTGGCAGAGGATGGCGTAGATCCCGCCCAGAAAGACCGGGGTTTTGGGATAAAGTAAGCGCAAGAGCCTTATAATTTCAAACACCCCGGGATACCAATAGGTCATAAGGGAGGTGACCAGGAAGGCCTTCGGCGGGCCCAAACGCCTAAGCTCTTCCGCTACCAGAGACCACGGAAGGCCGTAGCGCGCAAAATGGCGGGGAATATCCTCCAAAAAATGGGGTTTAGGAAGCCGCATCCGGTAATAATGTCCCGTACCAAACGCCTTCCGTTTGGGAGGTGGTTTAAGGGCCGGGTGGAAAGGATCCAAACAATCCAGAAAGGCTATCCGGTAACCCAACAGGCGTAATTTGCCCCCGAGAGATAAAAGCCCGAGAGGTCTAGCCCATAAATCATAAGCGGCGAAATCGTAAATCCAAGGATTTATTAAAATGAAGTCAAACATGGAGACTTAAAAAGGCATTTTTTTACTTGCCAAAAGTTAAACCCAATCGTATATAAACTTTATTATCATAAACCCCGAGGAGGTCCTTATGAAAGGTATTAAGAAATGGATAGGTATGGCGGGTCTAGCAACCTTGCTTTTGGCACCTATAGGTTGTGGTACGTGCCCGGAGGACAAAACCTTGATGCAGGAAGCCATTAAGGCCTCTGAAGAAGCCAAGGCCGCGGCGGCAAAATGTGAAAATTTACAGGAGACCTTGGCCCGGATCGAAGCGGCTGCTCAGCGGGCCGAAGCAGCGGCGCAGCAGGCTACCTTAGCGGCGGAAAGGGCGGACGCGGCGGCTAACCGGGCCGCTCAAGCCGCAGCCAAAGCGGATATGGCTGCCAAAAAGATTGAAAGGGTCTTCGAAAAAAGTCTACGCAAATAGGTATCTAGGGCATTCCCTCTTTGGCTTCTCCTGTCAGAGAGGGAATGCCGTTTGGTTTCTTAATAATTTCCTTTAGTTCGGGCCAGAAGATTATTATCCTCAGGTAGGTCTCTTTCCTTAATCTGTTTGCCAGAGAGATGATTTCCCGAAAAGGGTTGGTGATTTTCTTTTCAAAATCCGGAAAGGCTTGCAGATAAACTTTCTGGCCGCTGATCCCCAGCTTATACGGCTGATAAATGATAAAAACCGGGGTGCCTACCGGGACCAAAGGATAAAGGGCCTCAATATCTTCAGGATAGAGTCTGATACAACCATGACTTACCCGGCGCCCAATCCCCCAAGGTTTGTTGGTCCCGTGGATGGCGTAAGCTCCCCGGGAAAGATAAAGCGCATATCTCCCCAGAGGGTTGTCCGGCCCCGGGGGAACGGCTGCCGGCAGACTGGGATCTTCTTCCCTGATGGAAGCCGGGACGTGCCAGACAGGATCTTTCTTTTTGCGAATTACGGTATAAACCCCGAGCTCGGTAAGTTTCCCTTCGGTCCCCACCCCGATGGGGGCCGTATACACCACGTCTTTCCCCCCTTCTTTGCGGAAAAAATAAAGGCGCATTTCGGCAAGATTTACCACCAGGCCCCGCTTGATCCGGGGAAGGACATACCGGGCGGGAATAAGGACCTTTTGGCCCACCGGTGGGAGCCAGGGATCGACCTCCGGGTTGGCCAAGACGATCTGGTTATAACCCAGATCATACCAGCGGGCTATGTCAAGGAGGGTTTCGTTTTCCGAGACCACGTGCCACTTAATCTTCCCCACCACGCTTTCCAAAGGGGACCAGACAAAGCGTTCTAGCGCCAGGGAAGAACGGACCCAAAAAAAGAGGAAACAAAGGACCAATATCCTCAAACCCTTTACCTCAAAGGGGGATTGAAATAGCCAAAACGTAGACGGGGAAAGGTCTTGGCCAGATGATCCACCAAACCTTTCACCCCCAAACAATTTCCTTCGGGTTTGAAATTTATCTTCCTCAAATACCACAAAGGATCGATGGCGTGGTTGCGCAATTGAATAAAATCAACCCCCAGGGCTATTATTTCTTCCAAGGCCTTCAGCTCTTTTTCTTCATCGGTAAGACCCGGAAAAACAAATAAATTGAGGGAGACAAAACCCCCCAGCCTTTTCATCCGGCGGATACTTTCCTTTACGTCTGCCAGACTATAACCCCTGGGCCGAAAATAGCTCTCGTAATAATGAGGCCGGGCGCTGGCCAGGCTGACCCTTATACTGTCAAGACCAGCCTCCCTTAAGTACATTATCGCTTCAGGCAAACTGGCGTTGGTGTTGAGATTAATGGTACCCCGGGCCGTCTCCTTTCTGATCAGCCTTATGCTTTCGGCGATGAGGTCTGCCTGGAGCAGGGGTTCTCCCTCGCACCCCTGGCCGAAGGAGATCATGGCCCGTGGGGCCTGGCGCAGGTGGGGCACCATGGCCTCGGCGATTTCTGCCGGAGTCGGGGCAAATTTTATTCTCTCCTGGGCTACGGGAGGGCCCTCTTCATCCTGAGAAGAAAGACACCCTAGACAGCGCGCGTTACAGGAAGAGGAGGTGGGTACCGGGGCCTCAAAACGGCCCAGCACAAAGTTTCGGGCCGCCGGACAGCGATAACGCCGCACGCAATTTACCACCAGGTGTTCAACCAGCCGGTTACCGGAAAAGCGGTTGAGGGCAGCCTTGGCCCTTTCTTCGATCCTCTTTTCGTCGAAAAAGCGCACTTCCTGCCGGTGGTCGAAGTCAGAACGAAAGGCGGTAGCCCAAAATCTCCCTCGCCAGAAACCGCAGGCCGCATAAGAAAAGAGGGGAAGAGGCGGCAATCTTTTACTTTCCACGTAGGGACAAAGATAGAGCTGGGTGTGCGCCGGGGCCAGGTAGGCCGCCAGGGCGAAAGCGGGTTCCCCCGGAGAATAAGGGTTTTCGTAAAGGACTACCGGTTTTTCCTGCTCCGGGTCAAACCCTATGGGATGTCGGTCTGGCAAAACATAGAGGGCGCTTCCCTGGGGCAAGGGGATAAAATCCTCCCTTTCCGGAAGGACCACGTCGTAGCCGGAAAGCCCCATGGCCAAAAATTTGGGATGATCATAAATGCGGCCCTCAGCGTCGGCAAAAACAAGACGCGGCAGCCTTTCAGGGTGCGGGTAAAGCCTGGGCCACATATCAGAGGATAAAGCGACTCAGATCCAGGTCTCGTGCAATATTGGCCAGTTTTTCCCGTACGTATTCCGCCGTAATCACCACTTTGGTGGGGGCCACGTCCGGCGCCTCAAAAGAAATGTCCTCCAGGAGTTTTTCCATCACCGTGTAGAGCCTGCGGGCCCCGATGTTCTCGGTCTGCTCGTTTACTTCGTAAGCGATACGGGCGATTTCTGCTACCCCCTCGGGGGTAAATTCCAGGGTCACTCCCTCGGTGGCCAGAAGGGCTTTGTATTGTTTGACCAGGGCGTTTTCAGGTTCGGTGAGAATGCGCACAAAATCCTCTTCGGTTAAGGGATCAAGTTCCACCCGGATGGGAAACCGCCCCTGGAGTTCCGGGATCAGGTCAGAGGGTTTGGCCACGTGGAAGGCGCCGCTGGCGATAAAAAGGATGTGGTCCGTGCGCACCATGCCGTAGCGGGTGTTGACCGTAGTCCCTTCCACGATGGGCAGGAGGTCCCGCTGCACTCCTTCCCGTGAAACATCAGGGGTGCTACCCCCACCGGTGCGGGCGGCGATTTTGTCAATCTCATCGATAAAAATGATCCCGCTGGTCTCAACCCGTCTGATGGCTTCCTTGGTGACCTTGTCCATATCGATGAGTTTATTGGCCTCTTCCTGTTTTAAGAGTTCCAGGGCCTCTTTGACCTTCATGCGTTTGCGTTTCGGCCGGCGGGGGAAGAGATTCCCCATCATATCCCGCAGCTGCTGTTCTAAATCTTCAAGCCCCGCCGCGGCAAAGACCTCCACCATGGGGGTGGGTTTGGTGGAAAGCTCGATTTCCACGTATTTATCGTCCAGCTCTCCCCGCCTGAGTTTCTCCCTGAACTTTTCCCGGGTGGCAGAAAGACTGGTACTCTCCGCCTCAGTGACCGGGAGAAGCAGATCAAGCACCCGTTCTTCCGCCAGATAAGCCGCTTTCTCCTGGACCCTTTTCTGTTCTTCTTCCCGTACCATTTCCACGGCAATATGGACCAGGTCGCGAATCATGGATTCCACGTCCCGGCCCACGTAACCCACCTCGGTAAACTTGGTGGCTTCTACTTTGAGGAAGGGGGAATTGGAAAGACGTGCCAGCCGGCGGGCGATCTCTGTTTTGCCCACCCCGGTGGGGCCAATAAGGATAATGTTTTTGGGATAAATCTCTTCTGAAAGGGGTGGGGGCACCTGCTGTCTGCGCCAGCGGTTTCTTAAAGCGATGGCCACCGCCCTCTTTGCTTTTTCCTGCCCGATAATGTATTTGTCAAGCTCCGCTACTATCTGGCGAGGAGTAAGCTCCTGCTGGGTCAAAGCCTTCATACAACCCTCCTTAAAGTTCTTCCACTACCACCTGTTCGTTAGTGTAAACACAAATAGAGGCCGCAATCTTCAAAGCCTCAACCGCTATTTCACGCGGAGATAGGTCGGTGTGCGCCAAAAGGGCCTTGGCCGCAGCCAAAGCGATGCTGCCCCCTGAGCCGATGGCCAGGACCTCCTCGTCCGGCTCCATGACGTCTCCGGCCCCTGAGAGCAAAAACATGTGGTTTTTGTCACAGGCGATGAGCATGGCCTCAAGGCGTCTCAAGGTCCTTTCGGTACGCCAGTCCTTGGCCAGTTCCACCACCGCCCGGACCAGCTGCCCCCCGTATTCCTCGAGTTTCTTCTCCAGCCGTTCGAACAAAGTAAGGGCGTCTGCCGTGGCCCCGGCGAACCCCACAATGACCCGGTTGTGGTAAAGACGTCGCACTTTGCGGGCCTTATGCTTGAGGATGGTCTCACCCAGGGTGACCTGTCCGTCTCCAGCTACAACTACCTTGCCGTCCTTTCTAATGGCCAAAATGGTTGTCCCTTTCATGATCTCTTCCCTTTCTTTTTGGCACGGGGATGTGCTTCATCATAAATGCTCGCTAAATGAGAAAAATCAAGATGGGTGTAACGTTGGGTGGTAGAAAGCCGGGCGTGCCCGAGCATCTCCTGGATACTCCTTAGATCCGCCCCGGCTTCCAGCAGGTGCGTGGCGAAGGAGTGGCGCAGGGTGTGGGGGGAAACCGCTGGCAACCCCAAAAATAAGGCGTACTTCTTTATCAGACGGTGGACGCTGCGTGCGGTAAGCGGGCCTGCCCGGTAGTTGAGAAAGAGATAAGGACTTTCTTTTTTTCTCTTTTTGAGCAGGGCCTCCCGGGCTTCCAGATAAAGCCGGAGGGCCTTTTGCGCCTCGCGCCCGAAAGGGGCCAGCCTTTCCTTACTCCCTTTCCCTTTGACTCTCACCACGCGAAGCTCAAGGGATAACTGAGACAACTTAAGGGATACCAGCTCAGAGACCCTCAACCCGGCCCCGTATAAGAGTTCCAAAATGGCCCTGTCCCTCAAGGCCAAAAAGTCGTCTCCTTTCGGGGCGTTCACTAAGGCGAAGATCTCGTCCACGGTAAGTACCCGGGGAAGACGCTGCGCCAGTTTGGGGCCACGCAGGTAAAGGAGCCTTTCGTCTTTGAGCTTCCCTCTCTTCTTGAGAAACCTGAAGTAGGCCTTAAGACTCGCTAACCTCCGGGCCAGAGTGGTCTTAGAAACCTTTTTGGCCTCCTGGGCCAAAAAAACCCTGGTCTGAGCCAGGGTGGCTTTTTCTGGCTCTCCCCCTAGAAAGGCCGCAAACCTGGCGAGATCTGTTTGGTAAGCGCGGAGCGTATGCGGTGAGACCCCTTTTTCCTCCTTCAAATACCTACAGAATTCTTCAAGTGACATGTTTGTAGGGTAAGCGGTGGGAAGAAATTCGTAAAGCCCCGGAATTCATCCGGGGCCTGGTAAGGAGCTCGGGCGGACCGGTTAATAGGTATTACTGATCTTTTCCCCTTCACACACTTCTTCGACACGGTCCTGCACCAAACGACCGTGGCGCCAGACCCGTTTGCGTATCTTATGACACTTGGTGTGCTGGTTGTAGGCCAAGGGCGTGGCCTCCACCACCGTATTCCCCTGGGTGTAAACCACCGGACGGTTATTGGCAGCCGCATCCTGACTCGCCCTTTTGCTGATCTCCGTAATCCCTCCTCCCAAGACCGCCCCGGCGGCAGCCCCTATCACCGCTCCCCGCCACGGGTTGTCGTCATCAAGAAGGGCCCCGGCTGCGGCTCCTACCGCCGCCCCCAGCCCCGCTCCCTGATAAGAAGCGTTTTGTTGGGTAGTGGTACAATTGGCCAGGGTGACCAACAGGGCCAAAATAAAGAACAAACCGCTTAGTCTTCTCATGGCGCCCTCCTTTAATTTGCCGATTTCTACGGGGTTATATATTCAAAGCGCGTGCCGATTTATTATTAATGGGGTCATCAAATAGTCGACATCTTATCTATTACGTTAGAGCCTGCATCAGCCCTTCAGTCATTGCGACCCCTGTCGTGGTTAAATCATCACGACAGGGGGAAGCAATCCCTGTCGCGAGGCCTTGGCAAGAGCCGTGGCGATCTGAGATCGCCATCCCCCCTGACACATTTAAAAACGTGTCAGGGGGTCGCGATGACTAACAGGGGGTTTGTGATGACAACAAGTACGACTGAGCATGTCGGCCAAAAAATGCTCCCATTAATAGAAGGATTACGGCTTCTTCCGCCGTCTCGAACAGGAACAAGCTATTTCAAGAAACGGCTTTGCCAAAATGAAGGGGGCTCAAGCTTCAGGGGTACGACATTTTTAAAGGGGGCCGGGACAAAAATGTCGATGGAAATCTTGGTTGTTTTGTTTGAGGTATCGTCTTTTCGGCCCGAAATCTGCTATATTGGAAAAAGAGATGAGAAAATTTATCCTGGTAACCGTCATACTGGTTTGGTGGCTCCCCTGGGGATATGCCGCGGACCGTTGCTCCCCCCAGCCCAGAGTGGTGGTTGAGGGCCAGCTTGTGGAGATAAGGCACCCCATCGCCCTTATAAAAGGGGAAAACGGGCAGATTTACCGCATCCGTCTGGGTCCCTATTGGTTTTGGAAAGAAAGGGGTTATCACCTCAGGGAAGGCACCCGGGTCAAAGTGGTGGGCATCCAAAAGGGGAAACTCATTTTTCCCATAGCCATTGAAACTCCCAAGACGCGCCTCTTTATCAGGGACGAATGCGGTCTTCCCTTATGGCGCCGTAAACCCTGATGAAATCCTTTCTTTCTCAGGCAAGCAGCATATTCTTTCTGGCGTTAAGTGTCCTGCTTATCTCCCTCCTCGTAGAAATTTCTTACTTCCACCAGGTAATCCAAAAAAACATCGCCCTTAAGGCCCAGAGTGCCCTTAACTTTCTGGGGGCCAGGATCACCGCTTACGTAGAGACCATTGCCCTCCTGCCTGAAGTCCCCGACTATCTCAAAGACCTCGCCTGGCTTACGGACGAATTGCAGAGTCAGCCTCATCTGGTAGGGGTCATCGTGGAGGAGAAGGGACGAATATTATTGAATACCTTTCCCACCAATTTTGAACTGCCACCCGGGGTGTTTAAACGGTGTTACCGGGGGTTTGAAAAGAAAGAGGTGCGTTACGTATGTAACAAGTTTGAAGCCTTACCGGATCGCCATTTCTTCCTCCTCCTGGGGGTGGATGTCTCTTTTGAAAAGAAGGCCTTCAGAAACCTCCTCTTTTTGAGCTTTTGCATCCTTTTGGCCGGAGGGGCCCTGCTGGGGGCCGGTCTTTATTACGTTGAAAAGCTGGCCCGTCGTCAGGAAGAACTGGAAAGAAGGCTTTCGGCCTCGGAAAAACTGGCTACCATGGGAAAAATAGCCGCAATGGTGGCGCATGAAATAAGAAACCCTCTAAACAGCATCGTTATGGCGCTGCAGCTCATGCGTGAGACCAGGCACCTGAGCCCGGAATTGCTGGAAAGCGTAAACCGGGAAGCCCAACGTCTTACCGAACTCACAGAAGAGCTGCTCTCCTACGCCAAGGGCTTCGAGATAAGACCGGAGTTGGTCGAGGCCCAGGAGATCCTAAAAGAACTGGCCCTCAGGTTTCAGCCCAAAGCCAGGGCCCTCGGTCTGACCCTGCAGCTTGAACCGGGCCCCAACGTCAAACTCAACGTCAAACTCCGGGTAGACAGGCGCTGGGTTTTGCGGGCCGTGGAAAACCTCTTACGCAACGCCTTAGAGGCCACGCCTGCGGGAGGAAAGATAGTTTTACGCCTCTCTTTGGAGAAAGATGGCGTCTGTTTCATCGTAGAAGACTCCGGCCCCGGGCTTTCCGAAGAAGAGAAAAAGCACCTTTTTAAGCCCTTTTACACTACCAAAGAGAGCGGGTTCGGCCTGGGGCTCTATTTGGTCCGCCAAATTGCCGAAGCCCACGGGGGGCGGGTATCTTTAGAGGACAGCCCTTTGGGGGGTGCCTGTTTTAAGATATGTTTTCCTGGAATAGAAAAAGACCATGAAAAAGACGCCTCTCCTCATCGTTGAAGACGACGAAACCCAGGCCAGGATTTTGGCGGAATATCTGGCCCATAAAGGTTTCGAGGTGGATAAGGCCTATAGCGTGGCGGAGGCCAAAAAGCACCTGGCCCAAAAACCCTTTGATATAATCCTCCTTGATTGGCGGCTACCCGACCAGGATGGCCTGACCTTTTTGACTGAACTCAAGAGAGAAAAACCCCTGACCCAGGTGATCATGCTCACCGCTTTCGCCACGGTGGAACGGGCGGTGGAGGCCATCAAAAGGGGAGCCTACCACTATCTTACCAAGCCCGTAAATCTGGAAGAACTCCTCCTGATCATCGAAAAGGCCCTTAAGGAACTCCGGCTCCAAAAGGAAGTGGAACTCCTAAAGGCCACGGTGGCGGAACTTTCTGAGCCCCAGATCACCGATATTGTGGCTGAAAGTGCTGGCATGAAAGAAGTCCTGCGGCTGGCGGCCAAAGTGGCCCAAACCGACGCCACCGTCCTTATCCTGGGAGAATCCGGAACCGGCAAAGAGGTCTTGGCCAACCTCATTTACCGGGCAAGTCCCCGGGCCAAAAAGCCTTTTTTGAAGATAAATTGCGCGGCCATTCCCGAGGGCCTGCTGGAATCGGAGCTTTTCGGGCACGAACGCGGGGCTTTTACCGGGGCTGACCGGGCCAAACCCGGCCTCTTTGAACTGGCCCACGAAGGGACCCTCTTCCTGGACGAGATCGGCGACCTGCCCCTGCCCCTGCAAGCCAAGCTCCTGAGAGTCCTTCAGGACGGTACCATCAGGCGGGTGGGAGGTCTTAAGGAAATCAGGGTAGACGTGCGTATCCTGGCCGCCACCAACAAAGATCTGGAAGAAATGGTCAACAAAGGGGCCTTTCGCGAAGACCTCTTCTGGCGACTCAACGTGTTTACGTTAAAGATCCCGCCGCTACGTGAGCGTCGTGAGGATATCTGGCCCCTTGCCCGCTTTTTTCTCCAGAAATTCGCCCACAAACACCATAAAACCATCCGGGACTTTAGCCGGGAGGCCCTTGAGGCCCTCCTTTCTTACCATTTTCCGGGAAACGTGCGGGAACTGGAAAATATCATCGAACGGGCAGTCATCCTGGCGGAAAACGAAGTAATCACCAAGGAAGACCTCCCCTTCCTGATGCAGGAACCCCGGGGGGAGCCTTCCTCCCTGCTGGAAAATTTACCCCTGCCCGAAGCGGTGGCTTATCTGGAAAAACAGCGTATCAAAAAGGCCATGAAAGAGGCCCACGGGGTCAAAACCCGGGCCGCAGAAATGCTGGGTATTTCGGAAAGGGTCCTGCGCTACAAATTGGCCAAATATGGGCTTGAGGAGCCTTAAGAGGTTTTTACTTACGCCTCAATGTGTTAGGTAGTAAGTTTATCATGCGCGCCAAAAAGTACGGAAACATCTTAGACCGGATCGGTAATACCCCGTTAGTCCCTATCAGACGCCTGCGTACCAACCCCAGGGTAAAAATCCTTGCCAAAATCGAGGCGGTAAACCCCGGGGGCTCGGTGAAAGACCGGATTGCCCTTTCTATGATCGAAAGGGCGGAAGAGACCGGGGAACTCACCCGGGAAAAGACCATCATAGAGGCCTCAAGTGGCAACACCGGTATCGGGCTGGCCCTGGTCTCCGCCGTAAAAGGTTACCGCTGTCTCATCGCCATGAGCGAAGGGGCCTCGGTGGAGCGCCGGAAGATCATGCGGGCCTTTGGGGCAGAGATCCTGCTTACTCCTGCGGAAAAGGGGACCGACGGTGCCATCGAAGCCGTCTACGAACTGGCCCGCCAATACCCGGACCGCTATTACCTGACAGACCAGTTCAATAACCCGGCCAATTGGCAAGCCCATTATCACGGTACGGCTCCGGAAATCTGGCGGGATACAGAGGGGAAGGTCACCCACGTGGTGGCCGGGATGGGCACCACAGGCACCCTCATGGGGCTGGCCCGCTTTTTTAAAGACCAGGGGCGGGACGTAAAGGTGGTCGGGGTGGAACCCTATCCCGGGCACCAGATCCAGGGCCTAAAAAATATGAAAGAATCTTACCCTCCAGGGATTTTTGACAAAAAATTGCTCCACCGCATCATAAACGCCCCAGACGAAGAGGCCTTCGCCCTGACCAGAAGACTGGCCCGGGAAGAGGGGATCTTCGTAGGGATGAGTTCCGGGGCCGCCCTTTACGGGGCCCTGGAGCTGGCCAAAGAACTGGAAGAAGGCCTGATCGTGGTAATTTTCCCTGACGGAGGCGAAAGGTACCTCTCCACCCCTCTGTGGGATTTTGAAGATGTCCCGTCCAAGGGG
>DROK01000255.1 GCA_011321895.1 Thermodesulfatator atlanticus | reverse complement strand
TAAAAATCCTTTTCGAAAACCAATCTCTTATTAAAAAGAGGCTCGGGGCCCCGCTCCTGGTGAAAAAGATTGCGGTGCGGGATCCGAGTCTTCCCCGGCGGGTGGAGGTGCCTGACACCCTGCTGACCACGGATCCGGAAAGCATTTTCCGGGACCCGGAAATAAAAATAGTGGTGGAATTAATCGGGGGGCTTGAGCCGGCAAGAACTTTTATCTTGAAGGCCATCGAGGCCGGCAAACACGTGGTCACCGCTAACAAAGCGGTCCTGGCCGAATACGGGGCGGAACTCTTCGCCGCCGCCAAGGAAAAGGGAGTGGATATCGCCTTTGAGGCCGCGGTTGGGGGTGGAGTGCCCATCATCAAGACCCTCAAAGAGAGTCTGGCGGGAAACCGCATCAAGTCCCTGACCGGTATCGTAAACGGGACCTGTAACTATATTCTCACCCGGATGACTGACGAAGGGCTTTCTTTTGAAGAGGCCCTGGCCGAGGCCCAGGAGGCCGGTTTTGCCGAGGCGGACCCGAGCCTTGACGTTGACGGTATTGACGCGGCCCACAAACTGGCCCTCCTCACCACCCTGGCTTACGGCACCGAGATCTCTTTAGAGGATATTTACGTGGAAGGGATCAGGGAAATCGAGCCCCTGGATATCGCCTTTGCCCGGGAGCTTGGCTTCGTGACCAAGCTTTTGGCCATTTGTAAGGAGACGGAAAACGGCCTTGAGGTACGGGTGCATCCGGCCTTGATTGCCGAGGATCACGTCCTGGCCTCGGTGCGGATGGCTTATAACGCCTTTTACGTCAGGGGAGACGCCGTGGGCGATATTTTGCTTTACGGCCTGGGGGCCGGCCAGATGCCCACCGGCAGCGCCGTAGTAAGTGATATCGTGGACCTGGCCCGTAACGTGCTCTCCGGGGCCACCTTACGGGTGCCACCCCTTTCTTTTCAGCTCGCGGATCTCCAGCGACTGCCCTTAAAACCCATGAACGAAGTGGTTTCCCGCTATTATTTCCGTTTTTCTGCGGTGGACCGTCCCGGAGTCCTTTCAAAGATCGCCGGGATTCTCGGAGAAAACGAGATCAGTATCGCCACCGTCATTCAAAAAGGCAGGGAGGCCAGAGGGTCTGTCCCCATCGTTATGCTCACCCATGAGGCCCGCGAAGCCGCGGTTTCCCGGGCCCTTGCCGCCATCGACCGGCTCGAGGTGGTTACCGCCCCCACCAAATTATTGAGGATCGAGGAAGGATAGCGTTTAGGTTTTTGGGAAGCGTTCCGATATTAACAAAAGCAAGAAACTTTTGGGAAAATCAGATGAGAGTAGAAAAGGGACGCTTCCTTATTCTTAAAGAACCAAAAGAGATCCTCGAGACAGAAACCCTCGGGGCCTGTGTGGCCCTGGCGGCGGTAGACCGGGAGGAGAAGGTCTTTGGGCTATGGGTCTTTGTCCTGCCGGCGGAAAGGATTCTGGCCCCGAAGGTGGGAGGAGTCCCCACTACCTTCTTTGCCAGCGAAGGGATTGACGAATTTTTAGCGGCCCTGGAAGAGGCCGGGGCCAAAAGAGAGAATCTCTCCTTTTACGCCGCCGGAGGGGCCCGGTTTTTGGAAGCTCCCACGGTCTTTGACCTGGGAGGGCTTAACGCCTCCATGATTCGCAAGCTGCTCAAAGACCGTGGCTTTAAGCTGGCCAGAGAGGCCTGCGGCCGGCCCTTTCCCTGCCGTATGGTCTTAAATCCGCAGGAGGCCTCTGTAAGCGTAAAAATTTCTGGGGAAGAGGAAGAAAAGTGGTAAAAGTTCTGGAATACGTCTTTGAAGAACTCAATACCGTGCCCAATTTTCCGGAGACGGCCTTCCGGGCGTTGCGTATGCTTGAGGACGAAAACGTCAATTTTCAGGATCTGGCCAAAGTTATCAGGTACGACGCCACCATTACCGCCAACTTTTTAAAGCTGGTCAATTCGGCCTATATCGGGCTGCGGCGCAAGGTGGAATCCCTGGCCCAGGCCTTTGCCCTCCTTGGGCTCAATCAGATCCGTTTCTTTCTGGTAGCGGCCTGTGCCGGGCAATACCTGAACCGGGCCCTTCACGGCTACGGGCTTTCTCCTTACGAGGTCTGGTTACATTCGCTGGGAAGCGGGGTCTTTGCCGAATTAATCGCCGAAAAAGTAAAGATCAAAAACCCGGACCACGTCTTTACCGCGGCCCTCCTGCACGACATCGGCAAGCTGGTACTTGACCTTTTCGTGGGCGGAGAACTCGAAGTGATCCGGGAGCTGGTAAAAGACGAAGGGCTTACCTTTATGGAAGCCGAAATCATGGTACTCGGGACAGACCACGCGGTGATAGGGGCAGAGCTTTTGAGGCGCTGGGGCTTTCCTCAGGAGACCATCTTCGCCGTCCGGGCCCACCACGATGAAGACTGGATGGTGCAGAATCAGGCCGCTGCCATCGTGGCCCTCTCTAACATGCTCACCAATCTGCTGGGAATAGGCATGGGGGCGGACGGGCTCTCTTACCGGGTCCCTCCCAAACTCTTAAAGGTGGTGGGGCTTAAAGACCGGGAGCTCTTTAGCGTAATCACCGAGGGCTTCAAACGTTACCAAAACCTCAAAGAGAATCTCCTCTCAAAGGCCCATTAGAGTTTATGGTTAAGGCGCCAGGCCCAGGCCAAGACCACCGCCACCGCTTCGTATAGTTCTGGTGGTATTTCCCGTTCTAGCTCAAGCTTAAAAAGGGCCTGGACCAGTTCGGTGTCTTCTTTTATGGGGATGCCGGCCTCCTGGGCCAGGGCGATGATGCGTTCCGCCAAAAGCCCCTTCCCCTTGGCGACCACCTTGGGGGCCTCATCCTTGTCGGGATCATACTTAAGCGCTACGGCCTTTTTCGTTTCCCGGTCGGCTTTTGCCACGTTTCCCTCTGGCCTCCTTTAATTTGGCTCCCGCCTCTTCTTTGTTTATCGATTCTTCTGCCGCCTCGGGTTTAAGCTCCCTGGGGCGCATCTGTTCTTCAAAGGAGGTCTCTTCGGGGGGAAGTCCGGGGACCGGTTCGATGATGATGCTCGTCTCGTAATATTCTTCCAGGGCAAAAAGGTCACGGCGCTTGTAGTTCAACACGTAGGAGGCAAGCTCCGGGGCCACTTTGGCCTTTAGGCGGAGGAGCTTTTTTCCCGCCAGCTTGCTCTTTATCCGCCGCAAAAGGGCGGTGGCCAGCACTTCCACCGTCCGTATTTGCCCAAGCCCCCGACAGCAGGGGCAGGGCCGATAACTACCCCATTGAAGGGGGGCTTGGAGTTTCTGGCGGGCGATTTCTATGAGCCCCAATTTGCTGAACCGGGTCATGGTGATTTTGGCCCGGTCTTTTTTGAGGGATTCACGCAGGCGTCTCTCTACCTGGCTGCGGTGTTTGGGCTGTTTCATGGCGATGAAATCCACCACGATGAGGCCCCCCAGGTCCCTTAGGCGTAGTTGCCGGGCGATTTCTTCTGCGGCTTCAAGGTTGGTGCGAAAGGAGGTCTCCTCCAGGTCTTTTTCCCGCACGCACTTGCCGGAATTTACGTCAATGGCTACCAGGGCTTCGGTGGGCTCGATGTAAAGGGTGCCACCGGAAGGCAACGGCACCACGGGTTTGAAAACGTTTTCGATCTGTTCCTCCAGGTTGAAGAGGGAAAAGATGGGTTTTTCTTCCTGAAATAACCTGAGCAAACGTACCTGCCTCGGGGCCACGAGTTTTAAAAAGTTCTTGACGCTTTCCAGGGCCTCCCGGGTATCCACCAGGATTTCTTTTACGTCCGAGGCCAGGTGTTCCCTTAGAAAGCGGACGATAACGTCCTGGTCTTTGTAAAGGAGGGCCGGGGCCTTGAGGGCGGCGGCCTTGGCCTTGATCTCGTTCCAGAGTCTTACCAGGTAACGAAAATCGGCAAGGATGTTCTTCTTGGGAGCTTCAGCCGCGGCGGTGCGCATGATGACCCCTACTCCTTCAGGTAGCTTAAGCCCCAGGAGGATGTCTTTGAGACGCTTCCTCTTGGCCTCGTCGGTGACTTTCTTTGAGACCCCCTGGGTGGGGTTGCCGGGCATTAACACCACGTAGCGGCCGGGAAGGGTGAGATAGGTGGTGAGACTTGCCCCTTTGGTCGGGGTCTCTTCTTTGACGATTTGGACCAGTAATTCCTGTCCAGGTTCCAAAAGTTCCGGCAGCTTGGAGCGCCCGCTGCGGTCCACCGCCTCGGCATACCCGTAATATTCGGGATGGATCTCTTTGAAAGGCAGGTAACCGTTACGACTAAGGCCGACGTCCACAAAGACCGCCTGCAGACTGGGTTCGATGTTGACGATACGGCCCTTGTAGATATTGCCTTTGGTGTGTTCCCGCACAATGGTTTCCACGTCAAAGGCTTCAAGACGCCCGTCCTCCACCAGGGCCACCCTGATTTCCTCTGGCTGGTCGGCGTTGATCAGGATTACCTTCTCGCTTTTGGCAGTTTTTTTGCGGGGCATTATCCCTCCGGAATTTCTTCTTTGGTGGTTACCTGCGCCTTGATCTGGTCAAGGGTCTCCCTAAGGGTCCGGAACACGTTTTCGCGAAAGTCACCGGCCACGAGCAAGACCATGACCTTGTCTCCCACCTTAAGTTCCCCTTCACGCACAAAGGCTTTGACGGCAAATATCCCTTCCTGGGCCCGGGCTTGCGCCAGGATTTCGTTCAATTTGTCTTCGTTTACACGTATCCGTACCCCTCTTACCGGGGTGCCGTTGCGACTGCTGGCCCGTACCACCCCCACGTGGGTCAAAATCATGCCGATCTGGCCTCCGGTTTTCTGAATGACCTCGTTTATAAGGGTGTCCACGCTTGGCATTTCCTGTTCCGTCCTTACCACCGGCATCACCTTCCCTCCTTTTGGCTTTTTGTCATTATAACCGGGTGGCGAAAAATGTCGGTTTTTTTCTTCTGCCCCCTTGCCCCCCAGCGGGCCTGTAATTATCTCTGTCATTAGAAAATAAGCAGAGGAGGTGTGTATGAAAATAACGGTCTCGGTAATTAAGGCGGATATCGGGGGCTACGTAGGGCATTCCTGTACCCACCCGGAAGTAGTAGCCAAAGTAAAAGAATACGCCCAAGCTGGCTGTGAGAAAGGGCTTCTGCTGGACGCCTCGGTCATTACCTGTGGGGACGATATCGCCATCGTCATGACTCACACCAAAGGCAAAGACAACGAAGAGGTGCACAAACTTGCCTGGGACGCCTTTGTAGCGGGCACCGAAGTGGCTAAGAAGCTTAAGCTTTACGGCGCAGGACAGGACCTCCTTGCCGACGCCTTCTCTGGGAACGTAAAGGGCATGGGCCCCGGAGTGGCTGAGATGGAGTTTGAAGAGCGGAAGAGTGAGCCCATCATCGTCTTTTTTGCCGACAAGACCTCTCCCAGCGCCTGGAACCTTCCCCTCTACGAAATGTTTGCCGACCCCATGAACACCGCGGGGCTGGTCATTGACCCTTCCATGCACGATGGCTTTTCCTTCGAGGTGATGGACGTTTATTCCGGCAAGGTCGTAAAGCTTGAAACCCCCCGGGAACTTTACGACCTCCTGGTCTTTATCGGGGCTACCAGCCGCTACGTTGTAAGAGCCGTCTACCGGAATCGGGACGGTGAGATTGCGGCGGTGGCTTCCACGCAGAAGCTTTCTCTCATGGCCGGCCGGTACGTAGGCAAAGACGACCCGGTCCTCATCGTGAGGGCCCAGAGCGGGTTCCCTGCGGTAGGAGAAGTCCTTGAGCCCTTTGCCCGCCCCTGGCTGGTGGAAGGATGGATGCGCGGTTCCCATACCGGACCCCTGATGCCCGTCTCCTTTAAAAACGCCAAACCCACCCGTTTTGACGGCCCGCCCCGGGTGATTGCGGCGGGTTACCAGCTCTGTGACGGCAAACTCATCGGGCCCAACGATCTCTTCGATGATCCGGCCTTTGACGACGCCCGCAACCGTTGCGCCATTTTGGCCAATCAGCTCAGGCGGCAGGGTATCTTTGAACCACACCGTCTGCCTCCGGAAGAGATGGAATACACCACCCTTCCCAAGGTGCTTGAAAAGCTCAAGGACCGTTTTGTAGACGTAGGCGAACCCCAGGCCAAGGCCCCGGGAAGCGGCGAAGGAGAGATCGCCGAATAAAAGACCGGGGGCCTTGGCCCCCGTTCCTTGCTCCCCCTCCTTTAGGCTGGTATAAACCAGGGTCATGAAGGAAATCCGTTTTTATAACACCCTGGTGCGCCAGAAGGTCCCCTTTGTCCCCTTAGCACCCCCCAAAGTGACGATGTACGTCTGCGGGATTACGGCTTACGATGAATCACACCTTGGTCACGCCCGGGCCGCCGTGGTCTTTGACGTGCTTTACCGGTTCCTGCGTTTCGTGGGTTACGAAGTGGTTTACGTACGTAACTATACCGATATCGACGACAAGATTATCCGGCGGGCCCAGGAAGAGGGGGTGACCACCCAAGAGCTGGCGGAGCGGTATATCCGTTCCTATGACGAAGACATGAAGGCCTTAAAGGTGCTGCGTCCCACCTATGAGCCCCGGGCCACCGAGCATATTCCCCAGATCATCGCCCTCATCGAACGGCTGATCCAAAAGGGGTATGCTTACGTGGCCGAAGGGGACGTCTATTTTTCCGTGGAGAAATTTCCTGAGTAC
>DROK01000254.1 GCA_011321895.1 Thermodesulfatator atlanticus | reverse complement strand
CCGGCAAGGCTTCCTCAAAATACGGAGGCCTACCTGCCGTCGCTATTCAGTTTTCAAAGATCAGCCCCAAAGAGCAACTTTCAATATAACACACAAAAACCTACTGTCAAGCCCTCTCTCGCCAGAGCTGATAAATTCTACCTTAATAAAGAGCGTTTCCAAAAGGCTTCCACAAAATTACGCCCTCCACCCCCACCTGTCAAGTACCAAAAAACTTGTGTGTTATTGCTAGGTGATTTTGTCACCATCCAAGCAAGATGTCACTCCCCTCGGATTTCATCAACCCGAAGATTTTACCGAAAAGATTATCTGAAGATCTTTTTGAACGGGCCCTAAAAACATAAAAACAATTGATGATTATATTAAATCTGATTTTTCATACAAAAAAGATATATTATTTTTAGTAGTAGATATAAAAGTGATTTATCAAATTAATTAATTAAATTTAAAAGAAAGAAAATCTTTTCCTTGACATTTTATATAAAATAGGAAAAAATCAGATATGGAAATGAAAAACTATTCTAAACTTAGGAGGCCTTATGGTAAGAACCACACATTTAATGGGAGAGTTAGAGTCCATACTTTTGGCCACAGACGCCTCCGAACAAAGCAAGGGTGCTGCTCAAGAAGCCGTATTCACCGCCCTGGAGTGCCAAGCCAAACTTTATATCCTATACGTGCGGACATACTACCCTGAAATTCCAGAATCTTTGTCCAAGGCCTTAGAAGAGGGAATTCCAGAAGAGACCAAAAATTTTCTCGAAAAAGTAAGGGATATGGTCACCAAAGAGGGTGGAGAGGCCGAAATCATTATCCGGGACCACCCTGAGGCCTGGCGGGCCATCGTGGAAGAGGCTGAAAAACTAAACACCGACCTGATAATCACGGGTAAACGCGGGCGCACCGGTCTTAAAAAGCTTTTCATGGGCAGCGTGACGGAAAAGGTGGTGGGTTATGCCCCCTGCAAAGTTATGGTAGTCCCAAAAGGTGTGAAAATTCATGGAGAGACCATTTTGGTAGCCACAGACGGCTCTTATTACGCCAAGAAGGCCGAAAAAGAAGCCCTGAGCATGGGGAAGAGGTGTTCCACCCTCAAAAGGATCCTCGCCCTTAGCGTGGCCAAGAGGGAAGAAGATTTACCCCGGGCCAGTAAGATATTAGAGGCCTTCAGAGAACTTGCCCAAGAAGAAAAATTGCCCCCCAGGGTAAAACTCGAGACCATAGAAGTGGTGGGCAACCCGGCCAATATGATCGTCAAAGTGGCTCAAGACGAAGGGGCCGACCTTATCCTTATGGGAGAATATGGAGTTAGCGGGCTTGAGAAATTCATCATGGGAAGCACCACCGAAAAAGTCATCGGCCTTTCCAAAAACTCCGCCATTTTAGTCGTCAAATAAAAACCAAGCCGCCTGTTAAAGGCGGCTTCCCCTTCTTATCCCCTTAAATTTTAGTTTCATTTAATTTTTTCAGACATAATTTTTATTTGCTTTTTCTTTTGCCTGTATGATATGTAAAAGTTATGTTTGTGAGATTTTTCTCTTTAAACGCTTTCAGGGATTATCGGGGCCAGGACCTCCGGTCAGACCTCATCGCCGGGATAACGGTCGCCCTGGTACTTATCCCCCAATCCATGGCCTACGCCCAACTGGCAGGGCTCCCTCCTTACTACGGACTTTACGCCTCCTGTCTGCCCCCGGTAATCGCAGCCCTCTTTGGCTCAAGCCGCCAGCTGGCCACCGGGCCGGTAGCCATCGTCTCCTTAATGACCGCTGCGGCCCTTGAACCTATCGCCTTAACCGGAAGCTCTGAGTATATCCGGTTGGCCATTTTTCTGGCCCTCTTGGTAGGGAGTATCCAGTTTTTCCTGGGCTTCTTTAGGCTGGGTTTCATCGTCAATTTTCTTTCTTACCCTGTCATAGTGGGGTTTACCAACGCCGCTGCCCTGATTATCGCCACCAGTCAGCTGGGAAAGTTCTTAGGGGTTCACGCAGAAAAGGGGGCCCACCACTATGAAACCGTTATAAACATCTTTAAAGGGGCCTTTTCTTACGTTTACTGGCCTACTCTGGCCATGGGTTTCGGTGCCCTAGCCCTTATGCTTTTCTTAAAGAGGCTAAATCCCAAAATCCCGAACGTACTCGTCGCCGTAGCTTTAACAACAATTATAGCCAAGTATAGCGGCTACTATAAAGAAACCAGGGCTTCTATAGCCGAAATAAAATACCCTGGCCTTGAACAATTGATCAAAATTTATAACCAGCAACGCCAAACACTGTGGAATATTACCCAGACCCGTTCTCTCATCGCTCAAAAAGTGGCCAAAACCACTGACCAAAAGGAAATGCCTTGTCTCAGGTGCCACCCCTCCCGCCAGGTGGAGGGGAAAATCCTCAAGAAAAAACCGGAAACCCTAAAATTGGAGCCCGAAAAATTAATGGAGCTCCATTACTTAGCCGGGGTCTTTGACGAATATATCAAGGAGGAAAGAGAAAAGTTCAAAAAAATAAGGGCCAAACTTAAAAGGGTATTCCTCAAAAAGGCCAAGTGTGGACAGAAGGTCTTGTTCTTTCCCAGAGATAATATCCCTGATTCCTGTGAAATTCTGGGGAGCGAAGTCTGGCGGCTTAAGGTAGGCAACGGTCCCCTTAACCCACAGCATCTTACCCTTTTCGGAGGTGGAGAGATAGTCGGGGCCATTCCTCAGGGGCTCCCCAGCTTTTCCAAGCCTTTAATGGACCTCCAGCTGGCCCAAAAACTCCTTTCCGCCGCCCTCATCATCTCCCTTTTGGGTTACATGGAGGCCATCTCTATCGCCAAAGCCCTGGCTGCCAGAACCGGACAGAAACTCGACGCCAACCAGGAGCTTATCGGCCAGGGGCTGGCCAATATCGCAGGTTCCTTCTTTCAGAGCTATCCGGTCTCTGGTTCCTTTTCCCGTTCGGCGGTCAATTACCAGGCCGGCGCGGTTTCGGCTTTGTCAAGCGTTTTTACCGGTCTTTGCGTGGTGGCTACCCTGCTTTATTTTACGCCCTTTCTTTACTATCTACCCCAAGCCGTCCTGGCCGCCGTGGTCATGAACGCGGTCCTTGGCCTGCTTCACGTAAAGGAAGTGGCCCGCATCCTGAAAGTCTTTTTCCCGGACGGGGTGATCTGCATCATCACCTTTCTGGTTACCCTTTATACCGCTCCGCATCTGGACAAAGGCATCATTTTGGGTGTCCTTCTTAGTATAGCCGTCTTTTTCTACCATAAGATGCGCCCCT
>DROK01000253.1 GCA_011321895.1 Thermodesulfatator atlanticus | reverse complement strand
GACGAGCTGGTGGGCCTCTTCCAGGGATGAGATATCCAACACGATTTCCGCCTCCAAAAAGCGGAAACGCCCGGAACGTCTCCCCGTCAGTCTTTTGATTTCAACCACTTCGGGGAAGGCCCGGATCAAATCCACCACTCTGGTAACGATTTCCGGCTCAAGCCCGGCATCCAGTAGAACTTTCAGGGAATCAAGAAAGATATGGCCGCCGATCCGCAGGATAAAGAGCGAAACAATGAGCGCCGCCACCCGGTCCGCCCAGGGGAAACCCAAGGCCCCTCCGCCAAGCCCCAGCAAGATCACCCCCAGCGTCAAAAACTCACTTTTCATGTGGGCGGCATCAGCTGCCAGACTGGGAGAACCCGAAACGCGGGCCACCTTAGCCTCCCAGCGCGCAAAAAGCCAGGTCACCAGGCCCATCACGAAAAGACCGGCCACGGCCACCGGTACCCGGTCCGCCTTTACCTGACCGGCGTGGAAGAGGGCCATTTTTATAATCTCATAAGCGGCGCCAAAAATAAAAAGGGCCGAAATTAAGGCCGCTAGATTTTCCAGCTTGTAAAGACCGTAAGGGAAGGTTTGGGTTTTGCGCTCGGCAAACTTGATACCCAGGAGCACGGAGAGCGAGCCAACGACGTCGGTTAAAGAGTGCAGGGCGTCGGCCGTAAGGGAAAGGCTCCCGCAAAAACGGCCCAATAAGAATTTGGTCGCGGCCAGGGCTAAATTAAGGATAACCGCCAGGGCAGCGACCTTGAGTAGCACTGCCCCGGCTTCCTTGGGGTTTATAGTCTGATCTTTTTTAACCTCCACCGCCACCCCATTCTACCGGAGGGCGGTCCGGGATTCATCCGTTTAATTTTGAAACTGCCACACCTGGGACACACCATAACCCTGCCTGTCCCGTAAGGGACCTTCCATTCGTGCCCGCAGGCAAAGCACTTGAATTCCCGGTAAACACCCATTAAGCGCGCAGCTCTTCTTCTATCTCTTTAAGCCTCTCCCGCAGGGCCTTGGCCTCCTCTTCCAGGAGGGCCTTTCGGTCCTCTTCAGCCAAACCGGCCCGCCAGCGCCAGCCAAAACCGCGGCCCCAACCCCGGCCGAAACGGCACCACCAGCCTCGTCTGCCACGGCCCCGGCCAAAACCACGCCCCCATCCGAGACGCTCCCTTATGCGGCGTCTAAATCCACCACAAAGACCCAAACCCCGGCCAGTCCTGGGCCCTTCCCCAAAAGGTCCGGTACCATTGAGTCCAGGCATAATCTCCTCCTCGTTGCTGGTTTCAATTCTAATTTTAAGTTCTTGAAACTGAGTGTCAATTACTGTTTAAAGGGAAATTGCCTGAGGGGGGTATAGATGGCACCTTCGGGGTGCAAGGTGCTTTGGTAAAGGACCAATTCTTTGATTGCTATCGCTTGGGCAGGGACAAATTCTTCTTCCCGATATCTATCTACCGATTGCAAGAGGGCTTTTTTGTTTTTGGCTGATTTTACCCGTCCCAAGGTGAGGTGAGGCACAAAGGGGCGTTTCTCCGGGGCAAAACCCAGGCGGGCCAGGGCCGCTTCCAGTGCCTGTTGTAACCGGGCCAGGGCCACCAGATCACCGGTGAGACCAGCCCATACCACCCGCGGCGTCCCCCGGGGAGGGAAGGTCCCCACCCCTTTTACCCCGAGCCGAATTACCGCCGGGGCGTTTTTTCGGACCACCTCCTGCACGACCGAAACTATTTCCGGGATGCGGCTTTCCGGGACGTTTCCCAAGAATTTAAGGGTGAGATGGATGCCCTCGGGGCGTACCCAGCGTACCCCGGCCCCTGAAGCCGCCAGCTTATTTTGCAGTTCGGCCAGCTTTTCTTTAACCTCGGCAGGTAAACTGATAGCGAGGAACAAGCGTGCCATAACGTAAATAGCGCCTCAGCCAATCAAGGGCGGTCTCCGCCGCGTAAGCCTGAACCATATGGCGGTCGCCAGGGAATAAGAAACAACGGGCCACCGTCCCTTCCTTGCAGGAAAAACCAATCCATACCGTCCCCACCGGTTTTTCCGGGCTACCTCCCGTGGGCCCTGCTATTCCGGTAACGGAAAGGCCGTAGTCGGTGCGGGCCAGCCGCCGTACCCCTTCGGCCATCGCAAGCGCCACCGGCTCACTCACGGCACCGTATTTTTGGAGTGCCTCTTCAGGGACACCCAAAATCTCCTTTTTGGCCTGGTTGGAATAGGTCACCACCCCCCGCTCAAAATAGGCGGAGCTGCCGGGAATACGGGTAATCCGGGAGGCAATAAGCCCGCCGGTGCAGGATTCGGCTACTGCCAGAGTTTCGTGACGCTCGAGTAAGAGGCGGCCTATTACCGCTTCCAGGAGATCGTCATCGTAGCCAAAGATATAAACCCCAAACTCTCTTTCCAGGCGTTCCCGCACCAAAGAAAAGATCTCGTCTGCTTTTTGTTCGTTTGCGGCCTTGACCAGCACCGAGACGTGAATCTCTGGCAAAACCGGGTAATAGCCCAAAGAAACTTCTGGAAAGGCATCTTCGATTTCCTTGAGCTTTAAATTGATGTCTGCCTCCCGCAAACCAAAAAATTTAAAAAGCCGGTGCCGAATAACCTCTGAGGGGGGCAAAAAATCCTCAAGCAAGGCAAGGACCCTGGTCTTTAAAAGATGCCTGAATTCCTGGGGAACCCCGGGGAGACAAAAGAGGATTTTTTCGCCGATTTTGAGGTAATAACCGGCCATCGCCCGTTCGTTGGTGAGCAAAACGGCCCCTTCGGGCAACTCTGCCATCCTGAGACGTAAAGGGTTATGCGGAATATTCAGGGCCTGCTCCCGCTCTTTGATGCGCCGTACCATCTCCTCATTGACGACCAGGGGACGACCAAGGGCCGCGGCCACGGCCTCGTTGGTGATATCGTCGGTGGTAGGACCAAGCCCCCCGCTTACCAGACAAAAATTATAAGCTTCTAAAAATTCTTTGAGCCTTTTTATAATGAGGTCTTTTTCGTCAGGAACGGTAAGGATCTCTTTTATGGTGTAGCCGCAGGCTAGCAGTTCCCGTGCCGCCCAGAAGCTGGTGGTATTGAATACCTGGCCGCGAATAAGCTCGTTTCCAACGGCTAAAATGGCCCCCTGCATTAAACAAAAATTAGCACAAAACGAAAAGTCTGGTCAAATTTGGGGCCGGGACTTGTTTAAGCGGCGTAGGCTGGCAGGGAAAAAACCGCCAGCGGGGCCCTCGCCGGAGAGGGATACCACCGCCAGGCGTAAAGGTTTCTAAGCACGGCCTTGACGGCTTTGATATGAAGACGGTGGGTGGCGTAACGGGCCTCGACTTCGGCCAGCAAAGGAGCCCCTAAAAGGTAAAGGTCGCCAAGGAGGTCTAACACCTTATGGCGCACAAATTCGTTGGGCTTTTTCAAACCGTCAGGGTTGAGCACCTGTTTATCATCCAGCACCAGGGCTGACTCCAGGCTCCCTCCCTTAAGGATGCCGGCCTTGCGCAGGGGAAGGATGTCTTTCAGGAAGGCAAAGGTCCGCGCAAAAGAGACCTCGGAAAGGAACCTTTCCTGAGAGAGTTCCAAAGAAAATTCCTGCTTGCCGATGGAGGGGTGCGGAAAATCGATGAGATAACGCAGTTTTAAACCTTCTGCGGGTCGCAGGCACACCCGGGCCTGACCTTCGCTGACCACTATTTCTTCTTCCAGGCGGATATAACGCCTGAGGGACCATAGAGGCTTGCGTCCGGCCCGCAGAATGGCCTCGACGAAGGGTTTGGCCGAGCCGTCAAAAAGGGGAATCTCCCCACCGAAGACCCGTACCAGAAGGTTATCCACCGCCAGGCCGTTTAAGGCGGCCAGGAGGTGTTCCACGTAATAGATCTCCACCCCGCCTTTGACTAAAACCGAAGCCCCGGAAACGGCCTTCACGTTTTCCGGCCGCACCGGAATACGCACAGGAGAGGGAAGATCCGCCCGCTCAAAGACGATCCCGTGGTTGGGCGGGGCCGGACAAAACTCCACCCGGATCTGCGCCCCGGAGAGGACCCCTTCCCCTTCGATATCTACCTTCTTGGCAAGCGTGTGCTGAAAAAGTTCCATGACATTACTTTTCTAATGCACATTTTGTGCCAGCTGTAACCCAAGAAAAACAAGGAAAAAGCCAAGAGCCGGTATGGACTAAGCGAAACACTGTTGCACAAAAGTCACACCACCGGAAACCCTACCCGGCGCAAAAGCCTTTCTTCCTTGCGCCACCCTTTAAGCACCTTTACCCACAGCTCCAGGTGGACCCGCTTGCCGAAGAGAAACTCCAGTTCTTCTCGCGCCAGGGTGCCCACCTTTTTGAGCATTTGCCCACCCCGGCCGATAAGGATGCCTTTTTGCGAGTCTTTTTCCACGTAGATGGTGGCCTGGATACGGATGAGGTCTCTTTCGGGATCCTCGTGAAATTCCTCCACCACCACCGCCGTGGCGTAGGGGACCTCTTGCCTGGTCAACATAAAGATCTTTTCCCGGATGATCTCAGCGGCCAGGAGCCTTTGGGGCTGATCCGTAAGGGTTTCCGGGTCGTAATACATGGGGCCCTCAGGAAGCGTGGCTACGATTTCTTTTACCAGTTCGTCAAGCCCATCCCTTTCCAGGGCCGAAATGGGAACAATGGCCTTAAAGGGGAAAACCCGGGAAAAAAAGTCCATCATGGGTAAGAGCTCGCCCTTTTTTATCAAGTCTATTTTGTTGAGGGCCAGCACCACGGGTTTGCCAGCCCGCCTTAAGATTTCCAGGATCTTTTCTTCCGCCTGAGGGTTACGGTTGGTCACGTCGACGATAAAGACGATACTGTCGACCTCTTCAATGGCCTTTAAGGCGTGTTCTACCATTAACTTATTAAAAAGGTCTTTGGCGTCGTGTATGCCCGGGGTATCAACGAAGACAATCTGGTAGTTTTCCCCGGTCAAGACCCCTCGCACCTGAAAACGGGTGGTCTGGGGTTTCGGGGTGGTGATAGCCACCTTGTAGCCCAAAAGCTGGTTCAGCAGGGTGGATTTGCCCACGTTGGGAAGCCCGATCAGGGCCACGAAACCCGAACGAAATTTCTCTTCACCGGCTTCTGGCTTTTGGTGGTTGTTGGTCAATTTTTCCATACTTTTCCTCCAAAATTTTAAGGGCCTTACGGGCGGCTTCCTGCTCGGCTGCCTTTTTGGACCGCCCTTTACCCCGGGCCAATTCTTCCTTACCCAATCTTACCACGGCCCAAAAAACCTTGGCGTGTTCGGGGCCGGCCTCTTTTATGATCTCATAGACCGGGGCCTGCCTGAAAAGCCCCTGGGTATATTCCTGGAGCACCGTCTTGTAATCAGAGATGAGGCCCTTGGGGGCGTGGGGCAAAAGGCGGCTAAAAGTCCTTTTGATGAACTTAAAGACCTGCTCATAGCCCAGGTCTAGGTAAATGGCGGCCAGGAGGGCCTCCAAGGTCCCCGCCAGGATGGAAAATTTCTTGTGCCCCTGGGTGCGCTTCTCTCCCTCCCCTAAAAGGATCAGTTCAGGCAGGCCCAGCCTTTCCGCCACCCGGGCCAGCCGCTCCTCATTGACCAGCCAGGCCCGCATTTTGGTAAGCTCCCCTTCCCGGAATACTTGGCCGTAGCGCTCGAAAAGAAGGTGACTAAT
>DROK01000252.1 GCA_011321895.1 Thermodesulfatator atlanticus | reverse complement strand
GTCAAAGTCGAACTCCTTGGCCGTTCAGGAGAGGAGGTCGCCCTGTCCGGCCCTCTCTCTGAGGGTGATCTCGTAGTGGTGGCCGAGGAATCCACCCTCCTCAGACTCCACCCCGGGAAGAAAGTGCGGCTGGAAAATTAGCATAGTAAAATTTTCGGAAAATAAAGCAGGAGGAAATTTTATGCTGGCCAAGCTTTCAGCTAAAAACCAGATTACCATTCCCAAGAAGATTCTGGAGAAGCTTCCCCCAGTCAAATATTTCGAAATATCTCTGGAAGACGGGGTCATCGTTTTGCGCCCTATCCCGGAAAATTCTCTGAGCCTTACTGAAATCCGGAAAAAAATGAAAAAACTCGGAATCACCGAAGAGACGGTGGCTGAGGCCATAAAATGGGCCAGAAAAAGATAATCCGCGTAGTACTCGACACCAACGTAGTGGTCTCGGCCCTTCTTTTTGGAGGGACGCCGGGAGAGCTGGTTTTTTGGTGGAAAAAGAGGCACATAATCCCCCTTCTTTCAAAAGAGATATTGGACGAATACCTAAGGGTGCTTGCTTATCCCAAATTTGAACTCACCAAAGAAGAAATCCTCTTCCTAATTACCAGGGAGATCCTTCCTTGGTTTGAAGTCGTGGAGAATATCACGGATAAAACCTCCTACGTCCCCGAAGACCCTGAAGACGACAAGTTTCTGCGTTGTGCCGTTTCTGGAAAGGCCGATTATCTGGTGAGCAGGGACCAGCATCTTTTAAAGCTCTCGGCCCCTCCGGTGCCCGTCCTTTCGGTGCAGGAATTTTTAAGGCGACTCAAGGAGAAGCCATGAGTTTTGTAGAGCGTTATTTAAAAAATCCTTATCTCATTACTTCGCTTATCATCCTGGGCGTGGTCCTGGGGTTTCTTTCCTTCCGGGAGATGCCCTTAAACCTATTTCCCGACGCCAACTACCCGAAGATCGCCGTGGTCCTGGTCTGGCCCGGGGCCTCAGCCGAAGACGTGGAAGACAAAGTAGCCCGTCGGGTGGAAAAGGAGCTCGCCACCCTCGACCTAGTGCGCAAAGTCCAGTCCTCTTCGCGAGACGAAGTGGCGGCGGTCTCCGTGGAGTTTGAATACGAAAAGGGCCTTGATTCGGCAGAAGTCGACGTCTCCGCCGCTCTTGACCGCATCTGGGCCTCCCTCCCCAAGGGGCTTCTTCCCGCACGCATCTTCCGGGTAAGCGACGCCACGGCCCCGGTCTGTACCCTTGCGGTCTATCCCAAACCCGGAGCACCCCTTGATCTGGCCAAGGTACGCCAGCTTGCCGACAACGAGCTCCGGGAGGCCCTCCTGCGCATCCCGGAAGTGGCTCAGGTGGAAGTCTTCGGGGGGTATTTCCCGGAAGTACGCCTTGAGGTGGACCGTGACAAACTTGCCCGCTACGGTCTTAACCTCTCCCAGGTCATCTCGGCCATCTACGCCGAAAATCTTAATATCCCGGGGGGGCTTCTTATCCGGAGCCACGACCAGATCCTTATCAAGGTGGCCGGCGAAAGGCTTGAAAAACAAAAACTCCTTGACCTGGTGGTGGCCCGTACCAAAAACGGCGAGATCCACCTGCGGGATATCGCCCGCCTTAAGACCCTTTACGCCGAAAGGGAGAGCCTCTTTCACGGAAACGGGAGACCGGCCATCGGCATCAACATTCTGCGCCCGGAAAAGGGCCACGTGACGGTAACCCTGGCGGGCCTCCACCGGGAACTTCCCAAGATCAAAAAGATGTTCCCTGAGCTTGCCTTTGAGGTGGCGGACACCCAGGAAAACCTCATCCGCACCTCCATCTCCAACATGATCGACGCCTTAAGGGACGCGGTGGTCCTCACCGTAGGCGTGATTTTCATCATCCTTGCCCGCTGGCGGATGACGCTTCTTGCTGCCATCTCTATCCCCTTCACCTATTTCATGACCTTTTTCGGGATGAGGCTCCTTGGCTTTGAGCTTAATATTGTGACTCTCACCGCCGTGATCGTGGCCGTGGGACTTCTCCTTGACGACGCCATCGTGGTCATCGAAAACATCGACCGCCACCATCACCTGGGAAAGCCCCCTTTTCAGGCCGCCGTGGACGGGACGAAAGAGATCTGGCTTGCGGATTTCGCCGGCACCATCACCACCGTGGCCGTGCTGGTGCCCATTCTTTTCATCGGGGGCTACGTGGAAAAGATCTTAAGGCAGTTCGCTGCCGTCCTCATCCTGGCCCTTCTCTCTTCTTACGCCGTCTCCATTACCGTGATCCCCCTTCTCTCGCCCAGGATCCTCAGAGGAGATACCCGCCGGAACGCCTTAGAACGCCTGCTCTATCGCGTAAGTGAAGGAATCCTTGAGCCTTTGAGAAACTTCTTCGTGGCCCTCTTTGACTTTGCGGTGACCAAAAGGCTTCTTTTCATCGGGCCTCTGGGGATAGGTCTTCTGGTCCTGAGCCTTAAGCAGATGCCCCTGGTGGGCAAAGACCTCATGCCCCCCATGGACACGGGGATCATCAAGATCTCTTTTGAGACCGAGGCCAACACCTCCCTTACCCAGACAGAAAAGATCGTAAACCAGATGGAAGAGATCATACGCGAGACCCCGGGCTTCATCCGTATGGCCACCATGGTGGGAAGCGAGCCCGGCGTAATCAGCTTCGGGGCGGAAAGGACCCCTCAGCAGGGGCTCATCACCGTCCATTTCATAGACCGCTTCCACCGCAAGGAGACCATCTGGCAGATCGAAGAGGAGCTTAGAGAAAAGTTCCTGCGTATCCCCGGGCTCAAGTACGTGCACGTCTATGACTTTGGCGCCACCCCGCTTTCTTCCATCGCCGCCCCGGTGGACGTTATGATCAGCGGGCCGGACCCGAAGGTGCTTGACCAGCTGGCCGAAGAGGTAAAGGCGAGACTTTATAAAGTCCGGGGGCTGGTCTCCGTCTCCCGCAACTGGACCCTGGAGAAGAGGGAATTTGAGCTCGTGCTCAACCTGGAAAAGCTTGCCCGTTATAAAGTCTCTCCCCTTGAACTTGCCAGCACCGTGCGTGCGGCCTTCAGCGGCGCAGCGGCCTCGGTACTAAGGGTGCCGGGGGAAGACGGCTACGTGATAAGGGTGCGCTTTCCAGAAGGAGAAAGGCGGACGCTCTCTGATCTTAAGACCTTAAAGATTCCCACCTATGAGGGCCCTGTTCCTTTAAATGAACTGGCCACCTTCCAGGAGGTAAGGACCCTTACCGTCTATAAGCGCCAGGGGCTCTCCCCGGTGGTGGACATCCTGGGTTACCGCTACACCACGGCCATCACCCACCTCCAGGGGCAGGTGAACCGGCTCCTGGCCGACCTTCCCCTTCCTCCGGGCTACCGCATAAGCCAGGAAGGGGAGATTAAGCACATGAAAGAGTCTTTTGGACGCCTCAAAAAGGCCCTGATCTTGGCCCTGGTACTCCTTTATTCCTCCCTGGTGCCCACTTTTAAATCTTTTCTCGATCCCCTGACCATCATGGTCGCCATACCGCTTTCCCTTATTGGGGCGGTCTGGGG
>DROK01000251.1 GCA_011321895.1 Thermodesulfatator atlanticus | reverse complement strand
TGGCAATCTTTAATTCGTAAAACCCCCTCAAAAAGAAAAAAGCCGGGGCGGGTTGCCCCGGCTGAAACGCAAACTAAAGGGCCTTAGAATTCCCAGAAACCCCGCAAGGAAAAGACCCAGAAACCATCGTCGTCAAGACCAGCAGGGTTCCAGGTATACTGAAAATCCGGAGTAAAGGCCAGGTTTTCGTTGTATTGAAAGCGATAGTAAATTTCTACGTGGTATTCGTCTTTCACGTCGTGAGGGTGTTCGTGCACAGGATCAAGGGCCAGACGTGCCGCGTAAACGCCTTTGGCCTCCCAGTAGTCCTCGTAATCGTCATCCATCACAAAATAGGCAAAACCAAGCCCCACTTCGTCATCTCCCCGGCCCCAGAGGGCCCCGGCCAGAGAGAAACCGCCGGTGAAGGCGTGCTTGAAGCCGTAAGAGAAATCGGTGTCGTCCAAAATGAAGTTCCCCTCTTCGTCATAAGCAGCATAACCGACCAGGTCTTTTCCGCGATAGCCGTAGCGGAAAAAGAACCCGATATTTTCGGTGAGCTGTTGGTCCAAGGAGAGGCCGATCCCCCAGGCCGGGTCGTCGTTTTCGGGTTTTTCCTTCCGGCCGGCAAAATAGTCTTCAAGTTCGTCCCACTCTAGGTGTTTCTCTCCCTGATACCAGACGTAAAAACGGTAGTTTCCGGAAAGCCCGGCCAGTTTCGGGCTCAAAGAGAGCTGTGCCACCAGGAAGGGATAATCAAAAAGGTTGTCCCAGCTTGAGTCGGCGTCCTCATAACCCAGGGTGAGGCCCCAGTTTTCCGCCTCGTAAGCCAGCACTATCCCAAAGCTATAAGAGGCCCACTCCACCGCCGGGTTATTGACAAAGGCCGGGCTTAAGAACTGGGCGTTTTCGTCGTTGGCGTAGGCGTTCTGATCCACCTCCGTGGTGATATCGATCTTTCCGAAACGAAGGCGAAACTTGCCAGGACCAACGGGAAAATCCTTTTCATACCAGGCCTCACTGATGCGGACATCCCCATCGTCGGTCTCAACGGGCACCATGGAGATGGCCTCGTCGATTATGCCTGAAAAACTGGGGATCTCGGACTCGGGGTTTTTACCAGAGCCCATTTCCAGCAACACCAGGGCCCGGTCAGTTTCCGAGAATTCCGTTGAGAGCTCAAGGTCAATGGAAGCGGCGGCGTAGGCCTTGTCCTCATCAGTCATGACCAGATCCGCCGCCCCGGCTGGCTCACGCCCGGCGTGGGCGTGGAGGTTGGCAAGGTCCTTATCCACCCCGACTACCCCCTGGACCACGGAGGCCACACTCAGGCCCACTTCAATGCGGTCGTACCACTTTTCTTCCTCAGGCGCGGCGGCAGAAGCGGCCTTGCTGACGACCTGTTTTCTCTCGTAAGCCTCAAGCCGTTTTTCCAATTCTTTCACCTTGGCGGAAAGGGCCTGGTTTTGTTTGATCAACTGTTTAACCATGGCCTTCAACTCGGAAATTTCATCGGCCCTACCCAAACCTGGAAAAAGACAAAAAAGCACCAAAACACCCCATACCAATAACCTACCCATAAGCACCTCCTTAGTTTGGTTTTTGTTTAAAGTGCTATTTATTTTATTTTTTTGCCACCCACAATAAAAAGGGTGAAATAGGGAAATTTTTGGGATGCTGGCGAAGGAATGGAGGAATAGATTCTTTCCTGAGGATAGCCGCAAAAAGAAATCCCTGAGGTCTTTTTAAGGAGATCTTTTTCTTTCAAGGCCTCGTAAATTTTATCTGCGGTACGATAAACCTTGTAAAGGATGATGGTATCTACCTGGCCGCCCAGGCGTTTGAGCACCTCACCACCCCGGGTACCGGAGGCAAAAAGGACCGTTTCTTCCCCTTCGCTTAAGGAGATTTTGAGGCGGGCGGCCGCAGCCTGGGCCGCCGTAATCCCGGGGATTATTTCGATTTCCACCTCGGGAAGGAGCTTTACCACCTTACGTGCCACGTAACTGAAAGTAGAGTAAAAACAAGGGTCTCCCAGCGTAAGGAAGGCCACGTCCCCGGCCTTTAAGGCCGAGACAATCTTGCGGGCGTTAACCTCCCAGGCTTCCTCAAGGAGATCCCGGTCATAGGTCATGGGGAAGGGAAGAAAAAGCAATTCTTTCTCCGGTGGTAAGTGGGGTCGTACCACCTCGGCAGCCAGGGAATAATTATTCTTGGAAGAGGCGGCCACAAAGACCGTCGCCGCCTCTTTGATGACCTTTAAAGCTTTGATGGTCAATAGCTCCGGATCTCCCGGACCCACCCCGATACCGAATAACTTCCCCAACATCCCGCTTTCAGTTTAGTGGATTTCCATAAGTTTTAGCATTCGCTTGATACTTTGAATAAAGAGCTCGTTTATCTCCGGGTAAAAACCCAGACCCTTGTAATAAATCTGGCCGTTAACCTCAATTGTTGGACAATCGGCCTTTTTGCCAGCCTTTTCCAGTTCCGCCCGCCAGGAATCTTCTTCACCCAAAATATCGTTCATTACGTGATCGCCCGCTACAAACATAAGGGGAATAAAACGGACCTTAGCCCCGGGAAAAGAAGAGGCCTCTTTGAGAACGCCCTCGGCGTCGGGGATCCCTTCTACGGTGGCCAAAAATACATTGGGGTAATGTTTCCTGAGCAGCCAATCAAGCCCGAGATAGGTGATATTGGCTCCGTCGGAGGTAACTTCCGTACCGTGGGCCGAAAGGATATTGATACCCTCCTTGGGAGGCAAGAATTCTCGGGACAAAACCTCTAAAACCTCTTTGACCCTTTCCCAGCGCAGAAACAGGGGCTCTCCCACAAAGATTCTCAGGCCGGGGAACCGGGTGCATATCTCGACAACCTCTTTGTATTCTATGCCCGGAAAGATATGCAGAGGTTGAACCACTACTTTACGGAAACCCTCGGCCTCAAGACGAGCCAGGACCTCCGGCAGGCTGTAAAGGCGTTTGGCCTCCCCTCTTTTGGCGTAAATTTGGTTCATTTTATGCCTGATAATATCGGAGGTAAACGCCCAGCGTATCTCGTAGCCGGGAAGGGCCGCTCGGACCTGCTTTTCAAAAAAAGCAAAAGTCACCTGGGCCTTAGTGGAAGTGCCAAAGGCGGCCAGGACAATGGCGGGTTTTTCTTTAAGCGGCGGATATTTCATTTTAAAGATCTGGGCCCGGCCTTGAACCGCCAAAAATAACCCCAAAAGCAACGAACAAAAGGTTAGCTTGAACATAGCGGTGAACATAACACCCCTCCTTTAGGACTTTTGAGGGGCTGCGAGGCAGACCGTCGGGAGGGCGATCCCGAACGGGGCAGGAAGCCTCGAAGCCCCGTTCTCTTGCTCCCTGGGCCGGTCTCCCGGCTTCCGGATCACCCTACTCGCCGCGCCTTCCCAGGACTTTCAAGTCCCAGTGGCCTTTCCCCCTTGATCCATGCGTTGCCAGCTCAACTGAATAAGTAAAGCTTGAGGCTTGCCTCAAGCTGTCCTCAAACGGCTCAGCCTTTCAGCAACGGATCAAGGGGTCAGCGGCTTTCGTCCCCGGTCACGGTTGCGGGCCAGCGCCGGACTTGCACCGGACTTCCCGTACACCCAGGGCGGAAATCCTTATACTACAAAAAATACCCGGGCTCAAGAAAATATTAAGTTGTCAAAGAGCAAGCTTTACACCTGATTTCTTCAGAAGAACAAAGGCCCCAAGAAACGCACCCAAACGAAAGTTACCGACCAGGCTATGGAAAGGGTCCAGAGCGTGACCACCACTGGCCAGCGCCAGCTTCCGGTTTCCATTTTGATCACGGGAAGGGTGGCCATACAGGGCATCATGAGCAGGGAAAAGAGCATAAGTCCGACGGCTGTTACCGGGTTAAAGACCGGGTCCTTGCGGATACTTTCAAGGAGAGAGACGTCCTCCTCCCCCACCTCCCCCAGGGCGTAAATCTGGCCCAGGGTGGCCACCAGCACTTCCTTGGCCGCAAAAGCCGAGGTAAGGGCGATCCCTATTCGCCAATCAAACCCCAGGGGCTTGAG
>DROK01000250.1 GCA_011321895.1 Thermodesulfatator atlanticus | reverse complement strand
ATCCTGCGATTAAAGCCCATTTTTGATTATTTAAATTTGTGTCTTGGTTTTCTTTTTCTTGTGGAAAGTTTTTGTTTTTTTTCCTTTGTTGGCTGGAAGTTATGGCAAATTCTTCCTCCTTTCTACCATTGATTATTATGTCTTTTTTTGTTTCGGGCCCTATAAATAATTTGTTGGTCTCACTAAGTTCCTGAAAATTTATTTCTTTATCTGTGGTTTCTCCGTTTCTTAAAAGAAAGAGCAAGAACAGAAGAAAATCAGGCGAGAAAGAGTTTAAAGAATTTGGAGAAATACTATCGTTTAATATTTTGTTTTGGGGATTCGGATTCTGTATCTTCATCCTTACCTCCTGCACTTTTGGGTAAAAGCAAGAGCTATGCCAGCACGGAAACTGTTTTTTCCCAATATGGTGAAGGGTCAGTTAGCTAACGAGGAGGGAAAGTTTTGCCGGGCGGAAAATTTTTCCCTTCCTTGACACCATTTATCCCCGAACTTACCTTCCCAAGTGCAATAAGAAAAAAGAGAAATAAATCCTTTCTGGAGGTGGAAAGATATGCGTTTGGAAAAATTTACCTTTAAATCCCAGGATGCCATCCAAGAGGCGCAGAGATTGGCCGAGACCCGAGGCCATCAAAATATGGAGGTTGAGCACCTCCTAAAGGCGCTCGTGGAGCAGGAAGGCGGCCTGGTGCCCATGATCCTTGAGCGCCTGGGGATAAACAACAAGCTCGTCTCTTCCGATCTGGACGAGGTCCTTGATAAGATCCCTTCTGTCTCAGGCACGGGCTTTCAGGTTTACCTTTCGCCCAACCTGAAGCAGGTCCTTGAGCGGGCCATGCGCCTTGCTGCGGAGATGCGGGACGATTACGTCTCTACCGAGCATCTCCTCCTGGCCATCCTTGAGAGCAACACCCCTTCGGCCCAGATCCTCAAAAACCGGGGGCTTACCCGCGAAAACGTAATGGAAGTCATCAAGCAGATCCGGAAGGGCCAGCGGGTGACGGACCAGAACCCGGAAGATAAGTACCAGGCCCTGGAGAAGTTCGGTCGCGACCTCACGGCGCTTGCCAAGGCGGGAAAGCTTGACCCGGTAATCGGCCGGGACGAAGAGATCCGTCGGGTGATCCAGATCCTTTCCCGGCGGACCAAGAACAACCCCGTACTGGTTGGGGAGCCCGGGGTCGGTAAGACGGCCATCGTGGAAGGGCTTGCCCAACGGATCGTCTCAGGCGACGTCCCGGAACCCCTCAAGAACAAGCGCATTGTCCAGCTGGACGTGGGGGCTCTTCTGGCCGGGGCCAAGTATCGGGGTGAGTTTGAAGAACGGCTCAAGGCTGTTCTCAAAGAAGTCACCGAAAGTGAAGGGGAGATCATCCTTTTCATCGATGAAATCCATACCATCGTGGGGGCCGGGGCCGCAGAAGGGGCCATGGATGCGGCCAACATGTTAAAACCGGCGCTCGCCCGGGGTGAGCTCCACTGTATCGGGGCCACCACCATCGACGAATACCGAAAATACATCGAAAAGGATCCGGCCCTGGAACGTCGTTTCCAGCCGGTCTACGTGGACGAACCCTCGGTGGAGGAAGCTATCGCCATCTTACGTGGTCTTAAGGAGAAATTTGAGGTCCACCACGGGGTGCGCATCACAGATAGCGCCATTGTGGCGGCGGTCCAGCTTTCGGCCCGCTATATTACGGACCGTTATCTCCCGGACAAAGCCATTGACCTGATTGATGAAGCGGCAGCCAAACTCCGGATCGAAATCGAGTCCATGCCCACCGAGATCGACGAAATCGAGCGCAAGATCAAGCAACTTGAGATCGAGCGCATGGCCCTTGAGCGGGAGACTGACCCGCGGGCGGTGGAGCGGCGCAAGAAGATCGAAGAGCAGCTGGAGGAGTTGCGCAGGAAACTGGAGGAGATGAAGGCCCAGTGGCTGAAAGAAAAGGAGATCATCCAGAAGATCCGGGCCATCAAGGAGAAGATCGACCAGCTCCGTATCGAGGCTCAGCAGGCGGAGCGTCAGGGCGATCTGAACAAGGTAGCGGAAATTATCTACGGGCGTATCCCGCAACTCGAAAAAGAACTTGAAGAGTGGAACAAGAAGCTCGAAGAGCTCCAAAAGGAAGGGAAAAGCTTCCTCAAAGAGGAGGTCACGGCGGAGGATATCGCCGAAATAGTGGCCAAGTGGACGGGTATCCCCGTGACCAGGCTCCTTGAAAGTGAAAGGGAAAAACTCCTCAAGATGGAAGAGCGCCTGGCCCAGCGGGTGGTGGGGCAGGATCACGCCATCAAGGCCATCGCCAACGCTGTCCGTCGCGCCCGGGCCGGGCTCAAGGACCCGAACCGGCCTATCGGTTCCTTCATGTTCCTGGGGCCCACGGGCGTGGGGAAGACGGAGCTTGCCAAGGCGCTGGCGGAGTTCATGTTTGATACCGAGCAGGCCCTGATCCGGTTTGACATGTCCGAATACATGGAAAAGCACGCGGTCTCAAAGCTCATCGGGGCGCCTCCGGGCTACGTGGGCTATGAAGAAGGAGGGCAGCTTACCGAGGCCGTGCGGCGCAGGCCCTATTCCGTGATCCTTTTTGACGAGATCGAGAAGGCGCACCCGGATGTCTTTAACATCCTGCTCCAGATCCTGGATGACGGCCGCCTTACCGACAGCAAGGGCCGTACGGTGAACTTCCAGAACACCATCATCATCATGACCTCAAACCTCGGTTCCCAGTACGTCATGGAACTTGAGGACCGCAAAGACGCCGAACGGTTGGTGATGGACGCGGTTCGGGCCCACTTCCGGCCGGAGTTCTTAAACCGGATAGATGAGATCATCATCTTCAATAAGCTTACCAAGGAACACCTGAAAAAGATCGTGGATATCCAGATCCGTTACCTGCAGGAGCGTCTGGAAGAAAAGCACATCACCATCCACCTTACGGACCGGGCCAAGGAGTGGCTGGCGGACGTGGGTTACGATCCGGTCTATGGCGCGCGGCCGCTTAAGCGGGCCATCCAGCGCTACATCGAAGATCCGCTGGCCATCAAGATCCTTGAAGGGACCTTCCAGGAAGGGGACCACGTGCTGGTGGATTACGATGAGACCAAAGGCGGTCTTGACTTCAGGAAACACTTCCCGGAAGAGATCCCAGAAGCAGCGGTAGCCTAAACGATAAAAAGCAAAGATAAAAAAGCCCGGGGTTCATACCCGGGCTTTTTAGTTTGCGGGAAAGGCCGGGTTTCATACCCGGCCTTTTACTTTAGCGACTGGTAAGGGTGGGTAGTTTGTGAGGATCTATGTGACACTTGAGACAGTCAGGGAATTTTTTATGAAGGTCCGCACTATGGGGTTCCCCGTGGCAATCCTGACACTTCGGGATATAACCGTGCTTGGTGTGACAGGTGGCGCAATAGAGATCGGAATGTTTGGTATGGTGGGTCTTTAGATTTTCGTAAATCTCAGTATGGCAGGAGCCACAGACCGCATTGTCAGTTTCTTCAGGATAAACTTTGATGACCGTCGGGCTGTGAGGCGAATGGCAAATTAAGCAGTCTTCATAAGTTTGACCTTCCACGTGAGGTTCATGACAATCAAGACAATTGGGTATATAACCGTGTTTTTCTGCGTGACAGCCCTGACAGCCCACCTCGTTATGTTTGCTGACGTGGGCGTTCATTTCATTGGCTTCATTTTTATGACATAGCGCGCATTGGATAACCTCTTTCTTCCCCACTTTTCTCTTTTGAACCAAAACGTCAAAAGGAATTGATAGAGGCGAATGGGGGTTTTCGTGACACTTTAGACATTTTGGAAAATCTTTGCCATGTGGCAGCTGGTGGCAGCGTTCACACTTGGGCATTATTTCTTCCCAGTTCTTTTTGATCGGATTGTAGACGTGGAACTGCTGGTGACATTTGGTACACTCAAATCTATGTTTGCTTTTACTCTCCTTCAGGTCTTTAAATATGGGATAATGACACCTTGCACATTCTACTGGTGTCAGAGGTTTTACCGGTTGTTCGTAAAGCGCTGCTCCTGAAGGAACCTTTTCTTCTTTAGTAACCTGGGTGGCGGTAGAGGCCTGTGTTTTCACTTCTTCAGTCTTGGCCGCAGGGGCTGCTTCTTTTTGAGGTTTGGCTTCAGCCATTTTAAGAGGCTTAGCCTCTATCGCAACTCCCTTTTCTTGTCTTGCGCAAGCCACAAAAAAAGTCAGGGTTAAGAGACCAATTATTATTAAAAAACTGATAGTAAATCTTTTACCCATTTCTTTATCACCTCCTATTTTATTTGACTAAGTTATGAGGATCCTGGTGACAATCGAGACAATTGTTAAACTTGGCCAACATTGCCGGAGGATGAGGCTTGCCGTGACAGGCCTCACACGGCGGGATAACCCCGTGCCGACCCCGGTGGCAGTACACACAGGCCAGTTTGGCATGTTTGGTAGTCCCCGAAACTAACGTCTTTTCTATATCCCCGTGACAAGCGCCGCAATCATCGTTGGGTATATCCATGCCGTAAGTAATATTTAGAGGCTGGTGGACCGGGTGACATTTTATACATTCCGAAAATTGTTGCCCTTCCCGGTGGGGTTCGTGGCATTTAAGGCAATCGGGAATGTATCCGTGTTTGGTGTGACAGAAAGAACAATCCACCTCTGCGTGCGCGCTTGGATGTTCGTTTACTTCCTGGACCTGTTTGGGGTGACAAGTCTTACAAGCAAATTTGGTATTTTCAGGAAAGGTAATATTCAAAGGTTCGTGAGGATTGCGGTGACACCCCAAACAGTTCGGCAGGGTAAAATGCTCTTCCCCTTCATGACACTTAGCACAGGAAGGGATGATCTTTTCTTTGGGAACCAGCGGGGGGTGTCCTCCTTCATGGCAGTCCAGACAATTAACTTCGGTCTTGTGCTTTCCACCCTGAGTTTGTATCTGGTT
>DROK01000249.1 GCA_011321895.1 Thermodesulfatator atlanticus | reverse complement strand
GGGTGCTCTTTGATGGCCCCTTTCTTTTCGATACCGCGGTAAAAAAGCCCCCCTTCGTAACGGGCGTAAACGGCGTCAAAAAAATAACGGACCACCCTTTGAACGCCCTCAAAAAGCTTTTTGCCCTTGGTGGCGCCAAGACTCAAAAAAATGCCCCTTTTATCATGGCCAGAAGCAGGGGACTTCTTTAAGACGTACTTTTTCACCCACCTGGCCTGGGCCCTTTCCACCATGGCCTGGGTGTAGGAAGTGACGTTGTAAAAAAAGATGGGAGAGGCCACCACGATTACGTCGGCTGCGTCTATTTTGGGGTATATTTTCTGGAAGTCGTCTGGAATAACACACTCGCCGGTGGTGTCACATTCGCCACACTCAAGGCAGGGTTTAAAGTTTAAACGATAGAGATGAATCTTTTCCACTTCGGCGCCAGCCTCTCCGGCCCCTTCTAAAAAGGCAGAAAGTAACAGGTCCGTATTGCCTCCAAGCCGCGGACTCCCCTGAAAGGCCAAGATCTTCATCTTACGCTCCTATATTTGTTCTTAGTTTAAAAGAACTTTAACTTGATCCGCCAACTTTGAAAAGGATTAACGGAGGTCCGCCTTTGCCTTGGCGGTTTTTTTGTTAATAAAAGGGTATGCCCGAGCATTTACTCTTTCGCCTTGGCGCTGTGCCGGAAAACCTTCTTGCCCTTGAGGCCCTGCTCAAGGAAGCCCGGGGTTTGGCTTCGTATGCCTTTTTGGAATCCAGTCGTACCGGGGCTGAAGACCAGAGGAATTTATTCTTCAAGGAACCGGTGGGCTTTCTGGTCTTAAGGGCCCGGGAAGACCCTGCCTCTTTCTTTTCTTCTCTGGAGGCGGCCCTCGCCCGGGGCTTTTGGGCGGTTGGTTTCCTGGCTTACGAACTGGGCTACCTCCTTGAGAGGAAACTGAGGCCTCTTCTTCCCCCGGTAAAAGGACCTTTAGCCTATTTTTTGCTCTTTAAAGCGCCAGAAATTTTGCCCGCGGGTCTGGTAAAGGCCTATCAGCCCCCGGAACTTTTCCTTACCCGCTTAAGGCTTAATATGGCGCAGGCGGATTATCTTAAGGCGCTTGATAAGATCAAAGACTACATCGCCTGCGGGGATACCTACCAGGTAAACTTTACCCTGAAATACCACTTTGACTTGGCCTCATCTCCCGAGGAGGTCTACCTTTCTTTGCGTCCCAAACAGCGGGTCCGTTACGGAGGCCTTCTAAAGACCGGTGATTTTGCGGTGGTGAGCCTTTCGCCGGAACTCTTTTTACGCCGCCAGAGAAATCTTATATGGACCAAACCCATGAAGGGGACAGCCCCACGGGGCCTTACCCTGGCCGAGGACCAGAAGATAGCCCACTGGCTGGCCCATGATCCCAAGAACCAGGCCGAAAACGTGATGATCGTCGACCTTCTAAGGAACGATCTGGGGCGGGTGTGTGTGCCGGGAAGCGTTTACGTACCTTCCCTTTTCGAGGTGGAAAAATATGAGACGGTCTTTCAGATGATCTCCACCGTAAAGGGCGAGTTGGCCGGAAACGGATTGTTTTCCCTCTTTAAGGCCCTCTTTCCCTGTGGTTCGGTAACCGGGGCCCCCAAAGTGCGTACCATGGAAATAATCGCCGAGCTGGAAAGAGAGCCGCGGGGAGTTTATACCGGGGCCTTCGGATATTTCTCCCCTGAAGGGGATTTTGTCCTGAACGTGGCCATCAGGACCCTCTTCCTCCAGGGCGGGCAGGGGGAATTCGGGCTGGGTTCCGGGGTGGTGTGGGACAGTGACCCGGTAAAGGAATACGAGGAATGTCTCCTTAAGGCCCGCTTTTTAAGGGAGCCTCCGCTCTTTTTCCACCTGGTGGAGACCATGAGGTTTGACCCGGAAGGAGGCATAAGGCTTTTGGCCTATCACCTGAGGCGGCTTAAGGAGGCGGCGGCCTATTTTGATTTTCCCTTGGTGGAAGAAAAGGCCTTAAACCTTTTGAAAAGAGCCGGGGAGGCCCTGACCAGGCCTGCCAAATTAAGGCTTTTGCTTGCCCCAGACGGGGGCTTGACCTTGGAAGCCTACACGCTTTCTTCCCTGCCAAGGCCCCTTAAAATAGGGCTTGCCCGGCGAAATTTTGGTCTTTCTCCCTTTCTTTTTTACAAGACCACCCATCGCCCCTGGTATGAGTCCTGGCGAGCCCGGATCAAAGGGGAGGGGCTTTTTGAAGTGGTCTTTTTTGACGAAGAAGAAAGGCTCCTTGAGGGCACCATAACCAACGTTTTTCTACGCCTAAACGGCAGGCTATACACTCCGCCGGCCACCTTGGGTCTGCTGCCCGGGGTCCTGCGCCAAAGTCTTCTGGAAAAGGGATTAGTAGAAGAAAAGGTCCTTACTTTGGCGGATTTGGCCCGGGCTGAGGCCGTCTTTTTGGGCAACGCGGTAAGGGGTTTGGTGCGGGTAGACCAGTGGCATTTTTTAAAGGGGCCTGAAAAGCCCGTTCTTTAAGGTGGCTCCTTCGCCGGGATAAAGGATGAGGGGTTTGAGGTCCGCCTTCCGGGCCGCGAGTTTAAAGAGTTTAGGAGGGTCGTCCAGGGCTTCGTCTCCCAGTTTGTAGGCCCCCCAGTGGATGGGTACCGCCTGTTTGGCCTCAAGGTCTTGGGCAGCCTTGACGGCCTCTTTGGGGCTTAAATGAAAGGGGGCCATTAACCAGCGGGGCAAAAAGGCCCCGGCCGGGACAAAGGCCAGGTCAATGGGGCCGAAAAGCTGGCCCATTTCTTTGAAACCGAAAAAATAGCCGGTGTCCCCTCCGAGAAATAATTTGAGCTTACCTTCGGTAAGCAAAAAGCCGGCCCAGAGCGAGATGTTCGTGTCCGTAAGATTCCTTTTAGACCAGTGCTGCAAGGGAAGGGCGATGACACGAAGGCCCTCTTCCTCAAAACTCTCAAGCCAGTCAAGCTCAACCAGTCTCTTCGCGGAGAGGAAATCCTTGGGAAGATAGTGTCTCAAACCCAGCGGGGCGATGATCTTAAACGTCCCCGGGATCTTTTTGAGGGCGTTTAAATCAAAATGGTCCCGGTGGGCGTGGCTTATGAGCACGTAAGATATGGGGGGTAATTCTTCCGGGTTGATGGGGGGCGGGGTGTGTCTTTTGACCAGGCCGCCGATATGGGAAAAGATCGGGTCAAAGAGGAGGTTGTACTGGTTAAGGCGCAAAAACACCG
>DROK01000248.1 GCA_011321895.1 Thermodesulfatator atlanticus | reverse complement strand
ATTCTGGACCCCGAAAACACGGTTGCCCTCAAGTACTCCCCTTAGCTCAGTCCATCCCGCAAAACGACCCTGTCTTTATTCGGTCTGGCAATTGACTTATTAGCTATTTGGCTATATAGTCATACAATATGAAAATTCTCGAAAAAAGGCTTAAGGCACTGGCAGACGCAACAAGACTCAAGCTCCTTGCCTTACTCGCGCACCGGCCCTGTTGTGTCTGCGAGCTCGCCGAAGTGATCGGGTTTTCTCAGCCCACTATCTCGCGCCATTTAAAGCTCCTGGTGGACGCGGGTTTCGTGGAAGTCAAAAAAAGAGGTTCCTTTCAAATCTACCGCCTTTCCCCGGAAGACGATGAGGCCGCGGCCCTGCTTGAGCTGGTCCTTTCCCGCCTCAGGCTTTCGCCCGAGTTTCTCCTGCTCAAAGAGGCCCTTTCCCGGGCAGACAAGCGGCACCTCTGGGAGGGGAAGAAGTGAACTGGCGCAAGGAAATCCCCAGGATCCTCCTCGGTCTTCTGGTCTTCCTCGTTCTCTATTTTCTGCCGGCGAAAGACCGTTTCTTAAAAGGGGTTACCGAGGGGGTGCTACTCGCCCACTGGTACGCCAAAGAACACGTTATCTTCTGTCTCCTTCCGGCCTTTTTCATCGCCGGGGCCATAAGTGTTTTCGTCTCCAAAGAATCCGTCATGCGTTATTTGGGCCCCAAGGCCCCGAAGCCCTTAGCCTACGGGGTGGCCTCGGTCTCGGGAACCATCCTTGCGGTCTGTTCCTGTACGGTGCTTCCGCTTTTTGCCGGGATCTACCTTAACGGAGCAGGGCTCGGACCAGCCACCACTTTTCTCTACTCAGGGCCGGCCATAAACGTGCTGGCCATCGTGCTTACGGCCCGGATCCTTGGTTTCGGCCTGGGGCTTGCCCGGGCCCTAGGGGCCATTCTGGCGAGCATCGTGATCGGGCTTGCCATGGCCTGGCTTTTTCGTAAGGAAGAAAGGGCAAGAGTTGCTAATCTCACAAGTGCGCCGGCCCCGCCTGCGGGGCGCCCCCTCTGGCAGACGGTGGTCTTTATGGCCACGCTTGTGGCCATCCTGATCTTTGGTACCTGGGGGCATGGTACCGGCCTCTGGGAAAGGATCTATCAATTCAAGTGGCAGCTCCTTGCCTTCTCCGTCCTTCTCCTTGCCCTCGAGCTCTGGCGCTTTTTCAAGGTTTCTCCTTTTGGGCTTGTCCTGGTGGCCCTGGCGGTGACCCTAGCCGAATTCATCTTTCCCGGGCACGAGATCCCATATCTCGTCGGAATAGTGCTCCTTTCTTTTCTCCTTTACCGTACTGGGGGCGAGGCCCGGGAGTGGTTTGAGTCCTCCTACTGGCTGGGAAAACAGATCCTTCCCCTCCTCTTCGTAGGGGTGCTCGCGGCAGGCTTCTTTCTGGGGAGACCGGGGCATGAGGCCTTTATCCCTTCCCGCCTGGTGGCGGAGCTTGTGGGGGGAAACGGGCTTCTGGCCAACTTTTTTGCCGCTATCTCCGGGGCCTTCATGTATTTCGCCACGCTGACCGAAGTCCCCATCCTCCAGGGGCTTCTGGGAGCCGGGATGGGTAAAGGCCCGGCCCTTGCCCTCCTCCTTTCCGGGCCGGCGGTGTCTCTGCCGAGCATGCTCGTCATCCGCTCGGTTTTAGGAACCAAAAAGACCGCGGCCTACGTGTTTCTGGTAGTAATCATCTCCACCCTCTGCGGGTGGAGTTACGGAGCCTTTTTCGGGGGTTAGAGGAGATGCCAGGGAACAAGCTTTATTCCTCCAGGAAGGACGCCGCTCTCCTCCCCGGCATGGATCAGATAGAGCTTTGGCATGCAAATTCATTCACGGTGTGAATAAAAATTAATCAAAGGAGGGAAATCATGGAGATCAAAATTTTGGGACCGGGATGTCCGCGGTGTGCCAGCCTTTACGATAACGTCATCCTGGCCCTTGAGGAGCTAGGCCTTGAGGCGCAGGTGGAAAAGGTGACGGATCTCGGCCAGATCGCGGCCCACGGAGTAATTCAAACCCCGGGCCTGGTGGTGAACGGAAAGGTCGTCTCCCAGGGCAAGGTCCTTTCGGTGGAAGAGGTCAAAGAAATTCTCAAGAGGGAATGAAAAATGGTACTATAAAGTAAAGCCAAGATAAGGAGGTTTACTTTAAATGTTAGTAAAGACAATCAAAATTTCAAAGAAAGGTCAGATCACTTTACCTAAAGAAATACGTAAGGCTTTGGGCACAGAGGTTTTAAAAGTGACTTTACAGGGCCGCCAGGTCATCCTCGAACCTCTGGAAGATCTTGCGGGGGCTTTAAAAGAATATGCCCGACCGGTGAACTTAGATCAGGCCAAAGAAGAAGCCTGGACGGAGGTAGTCCGTGAAAAATACGGCCGTAGTAGACACTAACGTCATTATTCGCTACCTGGTAGGGGATCATCCTGAACATTTCCACCGGGCGGTCTCTTTTTGGAATGAGGTAAAAAGCGGTCAGCAGCGCGCCTTTCTTCCGGAAAGCGTTTTGGCAGAAACGGTTTATGTGCTCCTCAAGATCTATCGCGTTCCTCGCCTTAAAATAGCAGAAAACCTTTTAGGACTTTTGTCCTATAAGGGCCTTGTTGGAGAAATTGGCCTTTTCAGGAGAGCACTAGAAATATTTGCCGCCCGAAAAATCGATATAGTTGACGCTCTAGTCCTCTCTTGGGCTGAGGTTAAGGGTTATCAAATCGCAAGTTTCGATAGAGACGTAAGTAAAGGGTCTTTCCATGAAACCTCTTAAATGTTTAGGGCTCTCTTTCTTATTTTTTCTTTTTTCAACAGTTCAAATCCCGGCCCTGACCCTGAAGGATGCCCTGCGCGAGGCCTTAACGCACAACCCGGCGATTCTCGCCCGGGGCCACGAGGTTAAGGCCTCTCAGAGTGCTATACGGGCCGCCCGGGGAAGACTCCTTCCCCAGGTCAATTTTCTGGCTCAGGCGAGCCGTCTAAGCGACCCGCGGGCGGTAGTCCCCATCAAAGGTCCGGGTAAGTTCCCTACCTTCAGCCGGGATCTTTACCTGGCCGAATTTGACCTGGTCTTTCCTATTTACGCCGGTGGACGCCTTAGGAAGCTGGTCAAAATCGCCGAAATAGAGACGGCGCTTCGGGAAAGCCTAAAAAACCAGACGGCCTTAGACCTTCTAGCCAACGTGAAGGATACCTTCTATCTGGGCCTTTACCTCAAAGAACTTGTCTCGGCCAGAGAAAAGACCCTTTCGGCCCTCAAGCGTGAAGAAAAAGAAGCGGAACTCAGGCTTAAGGTGGGACGCATCCCGCCCCTTGACCTCATGCGCATCAAGACCCAGGTGCGGGCCGAGGAGGCGGCCCTGACCGCGGCCCGGGAGGGGCTCAGGCGGGCCAAGGAAGCCCTTTCCGTACTGCTCGGAAGGCCTCCCAAGAGCGAATTCCCCCTGGAAGGTGAGCTTCAGGCCGCTAAAAGACCTGAAGAGGTAAATCCAGATTTGGCCCTTTCCTGCCGGCCGGACATTCTGGCCCAGAGGGAGGCGGTGAAAAAGGCCGAAGAGCTGGCTGAGCTTGCCTTTCGCGAACACTTCCCCGGGGTTGACCTCTATTCAAGCTACGGCCGACGGGCTGGTTCCGGGCTCAACGATTCCGAAGAGGTCTGGGAGGCTGGGGTGCGACTCAGGCTCAATATCTTTAGCGGGGGGACCATTTCGGCCCGGGTGGCTGAGGCCCGTTCCCGGGCCCTGGCCGAAAGGGAACGTTTAAGGCTCCTTGAGCTTTCGGCCCGGCGGGAGATCGCCGACGCCCTCTCCCTCATCACTCAGGCCGAAGAAGAGGTGGCCCATTTTGAGGCCGCCAGGGCCACCGCCAAAGAGGCCTTCCGCGTAGAGAGCCTCAAATACCGCACCGGGGCCGGTACGGTGACCGACATGCTGCTGGCCCAGGCGGCCTGGGCCCAGGCCGAGGCCGACTACCTCGGGGCCCGCTACCGCCTGGCCAAGGCCTACGTGGCCTACGAGCGGGCCACCACCTTCATCGCCCGCGGCTGGCTGAAACTTGAGTGTTGGTCCACCACAAAATTTGAAAGCAAGAATTCCGAGGCGGAGAAATGGCCAAAGAAATAGCTAACAAAAAGGTGTTTTTGGAAAAAAGCCAACTTAATTCGTCTATAAAGGTGAGGATTTTTTCTGATCAGGAGATCGAAGACTGGATCAGGAAGGACCGGCTAAACGGAAACAAAGAACGAGAGGAGATCCTCAAAAAGTGGCGATAAAACAAACACGAATTCTTTCCCCGGCAGAATTTCTTCACCAAAAATTCGGAGGAAATAATGAAGAAGCTTAAAATCCTTTTAGTCCTGATCATAGCGATCATAGTGGTGGCCTTCGCCGTTCACCTGGTGAAAAAGAAAAAGGAGGCCCTGGCCAAGCTCCCGCCCCCAAAAGTAGTTCCCCTCCCGGTGGAGGTAGCCAAAGTAAAGTGGGGAAAATTGGCCGTTACCGAACATTACCTGGGCGAGATAAGACCCGTACTCGGGGCCAAGATCAGCTCCCGCATCTCGGGCTACCTCCTTGCGGTGACCAAATATGAAGGAGACCGGGTAAAAAAGGGAGAACTCCTGGCAAGGATCGACGACAAACCCATCAGGGCCCGGATCTCGGCCCTTAAGGCCCAGATAGAAGCCGCCCGAACGAGTTTCCTTACCAAAAAGCGCATCTTTGAGCGTGACCGCATCCTTTACGAGAATAAGGCCATCTCCAAGGAGGCCTTTGAAATCTCAGAAGCCGCCTTCAAGGAGGCCAGGGCCCGGCTTAAGACCTTGGAGGCCGAACTTTCCGCCGCCGAAAACGATCTTTCTTACACCGCGATCAGAGCTCCCTTTAGCGGTGTGGTAACGGCCCGGCTCAAGGAACCTGGAGAGCTGGCCCTTCCCGGAGTCCCCATCCTGGCCCTGGAGGAACCGACCAAAGGCTACCGGGTGTTCGTTCGTGTGCCCCAGGCCAAGGCGGCCTCTTTCAGGCCCGGGGCTAGGGCCCTGCTCACCGAAGGGGAAAAGCGGCTTTCAGCAAGTATCTTTCGGGTGCACCCGGCGGTGGGACCCGGGGAACTGGCCACAGTGGAGATCAGGCTTCCCAGCCGCCCCTTTGGGCTTCCTTCCGGGGCAAGGGTGGGCGTGGACCTTACGCTCAAAGAAGTGGAAGGGACCCTCGTCCCCTTAAGGGCCCTTCTTGAAAACGTAAACGAAACTTACGTCTTCCGGGTAAAACCCGAAAAAGACGGCCTGGGAGAAATTGAAGCCGTCAAAGTCGAACTCCTTGGCCGTTCAGGAGAGGAGGTCGCCCTGT
>DROK01000247.1 GCA_011321895.1 Thermodesulfatator atlanticus | reverse complement strand
GGGAGCTGGCTGAACTTTTGCACATCCCCGTCACCATGACCCTCATGGGGCTGGGAGGGTTCCCGGGCACCCATGAGTATTCTTTGGGGATGCTGGGGATGCACGGCACCTATTACGCCAACATGGCGGTGGCCAACAGCGACCTGATCATCGCCGTGGGAGCCCGTTTTGACGACCGGGTGACGGGTAAGGTGGACGCCTTTGCCCCCATGGCCAAGATCGTCCACATCGATATTGACCCCACCTCTATCCAGAAGAACGTACGGGTCGACGTACCCATCGTGGGCGATTGTAAACGTTCTCTGGCCAGACTCCTTGAAATCATCAAAGAGGTCGGGCGTCCCTCTAAGCTCTGGAAAGAGCAGTTTAAAGAATGGTGGGAGCAGATAGACATCTGGAAGCGGCGTTATCCCCTGACTTATAAGCAGGACGGGAACCACATCAAACCCCAGTTTGTTATCGAAAAGTTGTACGAGCTCACCAAAGGGGAAGCCATCGTCTGCACCGAAGTAGGGCAGAATCAGATGTGGACGGCCCAGTTTTATAAATTTGACAAACCGCGAACGCTCCTTTCTTCCGGTGGTCTGGGGACCATGGGCTACGGTTTTCCGGCGGCGATCGGGGCCCAGATGGCCAACCCGGACAAGTTGGTCCTGGATATCGCTGGTGACGGTTCCATCCAGATGAATATCCAGGAAATGGCGACCGCCATGGATCAACGCTTGCCCATCAAAGTAATCATTCTGAACAACGGTTATCTGGGTATGGTGCGGCAATGGCAGGAGCTCTTTTATGATCGGCGCTATTCGGCCGTCCAGTTTGCCACCATTCCTGACTTTGTGAAACTGGCCGAAGCTTACGGGGCGGTTGGCTTCAGGGCCACCAAGCCGGAAGAGGTTGAACCCACCCTTAAAAAGGCCCTTGAGACCAATAACCTGGTCCTGGTTGATATCCATATTGCCCCGGAAGAGGGTGTCTTTCCGATGGTCCCGGCAGGACGGGCGACGACGGAAATGATTTTGGTCTAAGGGGAGGAATTATGGAGAGAAAACACACCCTATCTGTGTTGGTAGAAAATACTCCTGGGGCGCTGGCGCGTATCGTGGGGCTTTTTTCCGGGCGAGGTTTCAACATTGACAGCCTTTGTGTGGCTGAAACCCTGGACCCCACCCTTTCCCATCTCACCCTGGTCACCCATGGCGACGACATGATCATCGAGCAGATCATCAAGCAGTTGCGCCGGCTGATCGACGTTTACAAAGTGGTAGACGTTACGGAAGAGGGAGAATTTGTCGAGCGGGAGATGGCCCTTATCAAAGTGCGCGCGGAAAAGGAGACCCGGGCTGAAGTCCTGCGGATGTGCGATATCTTCCGCTGCAAGGTGGTGGACGTGAGCCCTCGCACCTATACCGTAGAGGTCACGGGACCGGAGAGTAAAATCCAGGCCGTAATCGAGCTCTTAAAGCCCATAGGGATCAAGGAGATCGTGCGCACGGGCCTCATCGCCATGAAAAGAGAGAAGAAAACCACGTAAAAAAGCGGCCGGGTTTTGCCCGGCCGCTTTCCCGATATGAGACCTCCTAAAGCCCCTTATAGCCTCCCACCTGCGGAACTTTTTAAAATTTTTGAGACCGACCCCGTAAGGGGGTTGAGTTTTGAGGAGGCCCAGAGGCGTCTGGCCCAATTTGGTCCCAACGAGATAGAAACCGCCCCTCCGCTTTCTCCTTTAAAGCTCTTTTTGGCCCAGTTCGCCAACCTCCTGATCGTAATCCTTCTCATCGCCGCCGGGGTCTCTTTTTTTGTGGGAGACGCCCTTGAGGCGGTGGTCATCCTTTTGATCGTCTTGGCCTGTGCGGTCTTGGGTTTTGTGCAGGAATGGAAGGCGGACCAGGCCCTCCAGGCCCTCAAAAGAATGGCGGCGCCGGAGGCGGTGGTTTGGCGGGAGGGAAGACCCAGAAAGATTCCCGCCCGGGAGGTAGTCCCGGGGGATATCCTGCTCCTGGCCGCTGGAGACAAAGTAGCGGCGGACGCCCGCTTGTTTGAAAGTATAAACCTCAAGGTAGACGAGGCCGCCCTTACAGGGGAGTCTGTAGCGGTGACCAAGGAGGCGGAGGTCATCCTTCCGGAAGATACCCCGCTTCCGGAGCGCAAAAATATGGTCTTTGCCGGAACCACGGTGCTTAACGGCCGGGGTCGGGCCCTGGTGGTGGCTACCGGCAAGGCCACGGAGTTCGGAAAGATTGCCGGCCTCATCAAGGGGGTTGAGGCGGAGAGGACCCCTCTTGAGCGGAGGCTTGCGGTAATCGGACGGTGGTTAGGCGGGCTTTCTCTGGTTTTAGCGGCTGTGGCCGCGGGGGTAGGGGTGCTGCGCGGCTATCCCTGGCTGGAAATGTTCATCTGGGGAGTTTCGCTGGCGGTAGCCGCTGTCCCTGAATCCTTACCCGCGGTGGTTACAGGGGCCCTGGCGATCGGGGTCTCCCGGATGGCCAGGAGAAACGCCATTGTCAAAAGGCTTCCCGCGGTGGAAACCCTGGGCTCCACCACCGTCATCTGTACCGATAAGACCGGTACCCTGACCAAAAACGAGATGACGGTGCGCAAGATCTGGGCCGGAGGCTCTTTTTTTGAGGTCACCGGTACGGGTTTTGTCCCCCAAGGCGAATTCTTGCGCGGGGGCCGCCCCGTAGATCCTCAGAAACACGAAGCCCTGAGACTGACCCTCCTGGCCGGTCTCCTGTGCAATGACGTTGAAATCGAGGAAGGAAAATTTATCGGCGACCCCACCGAAGTGGCCCTGCTGGTGGCGGCGTTGAAGGCCAGGCTCACCAAAAGCGGTTTTGCGCGGGTGGCCGAAGTCCCCTTCGATAGTGTCCGCAAGAGGATGTCTGTCTTGGTAAAAGATCAGGCGGGAGATTACTGGGTCTTTACCAAGGGTTCCGTAGAAAGTGTGCTTTCCGCCTGCAGCCGTTATCTAACCCCTGAAGGAGAGAGGCCTTTAACCCCGGCCCTCAAAGAAGAGATCTTGAAGGTCACCGAACAGATGGCGGAAGAGGCCTTAAGGGTGCTGGCCTTTGCCTACCGGCCTCTGTCCTCTCCGGTAGCCCCGGAGGAGATGGAAAAAGACCTGGTCTTGGTCGGCCTCCAGGGGATGATAGACCCTCCTCGCCCGGAGGCCAAGGCCGCCATCAAGGAGTGTTTTGAGGCGGGCATAAGGGTCATCATGATTACCGGTGACCACGCCAAAACCGCCCTTGCCATCGCCTATGAACTGGGGCTGGTCCCGGAAAAAGATGTCGGGTACGTGATCACCGCTAAGGAACTTGATCGTCTGAGTGACGAAGAACTACTGGCCCGGCTTAAGAAGACCGCTATCTTCGCGCGGGTTTCGCCAGAACATAAGCTGCGCATCGTAAAGCTCCTCAAAAAAGAAAAGGAAATCGTGGCCATGACCGGAGACGGGGTAAACGACGCCCCGGCCCTCAAGATGGCTGACATCGGGGTAGCTATGGGGGTTACCGGTACGGAAGTGGCCAAAGAGGCGGCGGATATTATCCTTGCAGACGACAACTTCGCCACCATCGTGGCCGCGGTTGAGGAAGGGCGGACCATATTTGATAACATAAAGAAATATCTGCTGTTTCTTTTGAGTTTTAACCTTTCAGAAATCCTGGTCCTGATAGCTGGCTTTTTGGCTGGTCTCCCCCTTCCTTTGACGGCTATTCATATCCTCTGGATTAACCTGGTTACCAACGGGCCTCCGGCCCTGGCGCTCGGGGTAGATCCTCCGGCCCCGGATTTGATGAAGAGGCCCCCGCGGCCGCCAGAAGAGGGTGTTTTTACCAGGCGTTTGGTCATGCTCTTGTTTTCCTTTGCCGTGCTCCTCTTTTTGATCCTCTTCCCCGTTTATGCTTACGCCTTAAAGTTAGGCTTTCCCTTAAGAGAGGCCCAAACCATCCTTTTCAGCGGCTTTGTCATCTTGGCCATAGCTGTAGCTTACGTTTCGCGTTCGGAAAGGATTCCCATCTGGAAGATTTCTCCCTTTGCCAATAAGTGGCTCAATCTGTGTGCGTTGGGGATGGTCATTTCTCAGCTTTTGATCGTCTACGTTCCCTTCCTTAACCACTATCTTCAGACCGCCCCCATCCCTTATTATTGGTGGTTCTTACTCACCCTTTGCGCCCTGATCTATATCCTCCCTGCCGAACTCTTAAGAAAATTGATATATTAATGGAAGCATTTTTGGCTGTTTTGCTTGATCGATACTCACGGTTATCACAATTCCCTCCGTT
>DROK01000246.1 GCA_011321895.1 Thermodesulfatator atlanticus | reverse complement strand
ATGAGAAGCAAAAACGATAAATTTACTTACCAACAACGTCAAATATTCAAATTGCAAAATATCTGCTGCTTCCATCAAGGCAAACAGCATAATGCCGCCCATTACTATGTAAGATACCATCTCAGAAAGAGAAATATTTAATTTGACACCTATCTTTTCAGGCCATGAATCAACTCCTAAGCCTTGCAATATTTCTTTTACCAATCCTGAAATAAGTTTACCAATAATATAAGAAATAGCGAGAATTATAATAGCGCCCATTATAATGGGAATAGCATTTAATACGAGATTCAACATTTTAATAGCAGGAGCAGAAATAGCTTCTATTTGTAAAGTATCAAGAGAAGAAATTAGCACGGGAATTAGCACTAAAACATAAACAACCGTTCCAATAAGACTTGATAACGAGATTTTAATTCCCAATTTATCTGTTAACCTATCAATACCAATGGCCACTAACAAGCTCGTTATTACTTGTCGTATAATACGAGCGACAAACCAGCCGATAACAAAAATCAAAATACTGGCAAAAATGTTAGGCAAGAAAGATAAAATTTCGCTCACTAACGTCTGTACTGGAGCAACTAAACCTTCAATTTTGAGAGCGCTTAAGATACCGGGGATAAATAAGAGAATTACAAACCAGTAAAGGGCAACAGCCAAAGATTGAGTAACAGAAACCTCAGCTTTTCCTTGAGAAATTTTTTCGTCTAACTTAAACATATTACCTAATTTTATAACAAAGAAACGTACCAAGCTTGCGATAACTAAAGCCACAACAAAAAGTAAAAATGCGCTTATCAAATTAGGAAGATAAGCCATTATTTCGTCTAATACAGCTGTTAAAGGCTCTGTGACAACAGGAAGATCTAACTTATGGAAAAAGGCTACCAGAACAAAAAGCATAATAAGATAGTAAACACCTCTCGCTAGCAAACCTTCTATATCGACATCTTTCGCTAAGTCTTTAAACAAAAACCTTCTTAGCTGCAGTCGCCTGAGCGCTTTGTCTATTACCACAGAAACAACCTTGGCTATAATCCAGCCAACAACGAGAATAAAAATGGCAGCGATCATCCCCGGTAAAGCCTGACCCAATTGATTAGCCAAAGAGACGAAAAAATTGCGAAAGGCTTCTAGAGAAAGATTTTCCATGGCTCACACCCCCTCTTAGTTTTTAGTTCTTTTTTTAGTTAAATTTGAATTTTATTTTTAGAAAATGTCAAGAAAATTTTAATTTAAAAATGAAGATATTTTTAAAATATCTGACTAAGGTTTTTTTAAAAGCAACCGAAAAAGTTAAAATAGATGGATATCAAAAGGAAAATTACGGAAGTAAAAAAATTTTTAAGAGAACAGGCCCCGGCCTGCGACCAGGAAATTTTGCACTATCTGGAAGAACTGTGCCAGTTGTGTGAGGAACTCTACGCCCAGGCCTCCATCGATTTTTTGACCGGCCTTTACAACCGCCGTTTTTTTGAAAAGGAGCTAGAACTCTCGGTAGAAAGGGCCAAACGAGACCGCCTCATCTTTTCTCTCATCCTTTTAGACCTTGATCACTTCAAAAAAATAAACGACCGTTACGGCCACCTGGCCGGAGACCAGGTCTTAAAGGGCGTGGGCTCTTTGATAAAGAAAAGCATCCGCAAAATCGACATCCCCGCCCGTTACGGGGGAGAAGAATTCGCCATCATTTTGCCTGGTACGGGGTTTGAGGGAGCCCTTTCCGTGGCCCGGCGGCTCAAAGAAAAGATATCAGAGGCAGATTTTGACGCTCAACCCCAGCCCATCAAGGTTACCGCCAGTATGGGAGTGGGGACTTACCGGCCCTTGAACGGCCTTTCTCCCCAGGAATTTTTTAAGCATATTGACGCTCTGCTCTATCAGGCCAAGCAGGCGGGGCGAAACCAGATTTTTCCCAGGCAACCCCAACAGGTCTTCGGGGATGAACTTGAGGGCATCACTTATGACGAAAAACAGGCCTTAAAAGGAGTGTGGCTCCATGATGATTAGTATCACCAGTGGCAAAGGCGGGGTGGGTAAAACCTCTCTGGCAATTAATTTGGCCCTGGCCCTGGCCCCATCGCTGCGGGTCCTTTTGGTAGACGGGGATTTGGGCCTGGCTAACGTGGACGTCATGCTTTCCCTCGCCCCCCCGGTCACGGTAAAACACGTCCTCCTGGAAGGGCGCGCGATAAAAGAAGCCGTCGTGGCCAGTGGTTACGGCTTTGATATCCTGCCTGCCGCCTCCGGGGTGGCTGAACTGGCCCAGCCGGATTCCGAAATGAAGGGGCAACTGGAATTGGGCCTCAAGGCTCTGGCCCGGGAGTATGATCTCCTCCTCTACGATACCGGCGCCGGTATCAACCCGGCGGTACTCTGGTTCAACTGCCTTTCCGATTACATCCTGGTGGTATTTACCCCTGAACCCACTTCCATCACCGACGCTTACGCCTTGATAAAAGTCCTATTCCGGGATTACGGACAGAGAAACTTTTTGCTCCTAGCCAACCAGGCAGACGAAAAAGAAGGAGAACAATATTTCGCCCACCTGGCCCGGGTCATCAACCGCTACCTGGGGTTTACCCCCCAGTACCTGGGGGCGGTTCCCAAGGATTTTGAGCTTGAAAAGAGCATTCGCCTCCAAAGACCCCTGCTGGTCCGCCAGAAAGAGGCCAGAGCCGCGCAGGCTATTACCCGTCTTGCTGAAAGGCTTAAGATTCAACTCGCCCTGAAGGATTTTCCTCAGGCAGCCCTTTCTTAGCGCTTGTAAGGCCGGAAAGAGTTTATAAAATGACCCAATGTCCCACAATTTCAGCCTGTTAGATCTGGTCCAGACCAAGGCCCACCATCTCCCCAACGGCCGGTTCACCAACCCCTGGTTTCGTCAGGACGCCCCGGCCCTCAGAAAAATCATCCGGTGGAAGCTCTCTCACCTGATCTTCAGGGAACAACCCCGTTTTCCGGTCCTTGATCCCAGGCCGGTCTTGGCAAAAGACCTCTCCCCTCTGGTAGTCTTTTTGGGGCACAATACGGTGTTTTTGCGCCTTAACCAGCACAACCTCCTCTTTGACCCGATCTTTTCCCACATAGGCGGCCTGGTCAAAAGACACACCCCGCCCCCTATCAACCCGGAAGAATTACCCCCCATATCTTACGTGCTTATAAGCCACGCCCACCGGGACCATTTTGACTTAAACGCCCTCAAAAAGATCCCGGGGGCGTTTAAGATCATCGCCCCGCTGGGTTTGAGACACTAT
>DROK01000245.1 GCA_011321895.1 Thermodesulfatator atlanticus | reverse complement strand
CCCTCTACCCCTTCCCCGATATGGGCCCCTACCGGGTTTTCAAATCGGTCCCGGTTGCGCTTAAAGAAGGCCGCTGCTTCAGGCGGATAGGTCTCAAGGATTAACTGGTACCACTTCTTTTGGATTTTGCCCTTTTTGTCGATAAGTAAGTCTTTTATGGCCATAATTTCTCTCTCAGTAGACTGGCGACCTTTTAAAAAATTTTTGGGAACCGGTCAAGGCAGGATTTTAGCTTTTTAAAGACAACTAGACGGAAAAAAACAATTTTTTTGAAAGATAAGAACGCCAATTTTCCAAAAACTCACCAAAAAAGCTTAAAATAAATTTCAAAAAAGTTGATGAAGGCGGCGGAAGGCCTTCATCTTCTCGCTGTATTCTATTTTGGCCTTGGAGAGCAACTCCTCAAGGTAGGCGATACTCTGGTCGTATACCTTACGGTCGACCGGGTAGGGGTGGCCGTCTTTGCCGCCGTGGGCAAAGGTATAACGGGCCGGGTCCTTCCGGCTGGCGCTGGTGCCGTAAATTAACTCGGAAATCAAAGTTAAGGCGCGCAGGCTCTTGGGGCCGAGGCCCGGGACCCCCAGGAGGGCGGCAAAATTCTGGGGGGCGCAGGTGTAAGTCTTGAGCAGGACTTTCTTAAACCCGCGGGGATTTAGGTCCTTTTCGGTCAGATGGTGTCTGGCCGGCAGGACCAATTTTTTGACTTCGGCCAAAATCCTTTCTGGCTCCTCCTTCACCAAGGCCAGCAGGGTTTCCTGGACGGGTTTGCTCTCTTTGGCCACCAAATTTAAGACTTCCTTTTCTTTGCGTTCCGCAACGATGGCCGCGTGCGGTTCCAGGGTCATTTCCTTGACCCTTTCTCCCAACCAGTGGTAACGGCGGGCGTAAGCGGTCTTCTCGTTCATCCCCTGCTGAATTACCGCCCAGTTACCACTGCGGGTAAAGAAAAAACAGTGGTGGTAGAGCTGGTAACCGTCCTGTAAGGCGGTGTTGTCCACCTTGGCCGCCAGGCGGCTTCGGTCCACCAGGTGGCTTAAAGGCCCGGGCAAACCGGCCTTCTCCAGCCAAAAAAGGATCTCTTCCGGGGTGCGTCTTGAGGCACGAGCCTTGCCCCCGCAAACGAAAAACCCGATTTCCTGAGAAAAGGGGGCAACGGCCTCTTTTAAGGCCCCACAGACCGTGGTGGTGAGCCCGGAGGAATGCCAGTCAAAACCCAGCACGCAACCAAAGGCCTGAAACCAATAAGGATCAGCCAGGCGCCGCAGTATTTCCTCAACCCCAAATTCAAGGGCCATCAGTTCCACCAGGGCACGGGCCAACCGGACCATACGCTGGAAGAGCCAGCGGGGTGCCCGGCCACCGTGTAAGGGAAGATCTGCGACCCCGGTCCGCCTAATCAACCTCGACCCCCTGCTCCACAAAGGCCTGTTTCATCTCTTCTAATATTTTAGCCGCCGCTGCCACCGGGTCAGAAGCCTCCCTGATAGGCCGACCTATCACTAAAT
>DROK01000244.1 GCA_011321895.1 Thermodesulfatator atlanticus | reverse complement strand
CCTGGGAGGTGTTAAGTCCTTTCCCCAGCTGCCCAGGTGGATGCCGGTAACCACTATCTCAAGATGACCCGCGGCCAAAAAACGCTCAACCTGGGCTTTTATGGTGGCGAGAGGCAGGCTCCTTGAGGGCCCCCGGGCGTAGGGTACCACGCAGTAAGTACAGAAGAGGCTGCAGCCGTCCTGAACCCGCAAAAAGGCCCTTTTGTGTTCAGGAAACCGGGAAAGGGGAAAAGGCTCACAGACTTTGAGTCCCCTAACCTCTGAAAGGACAATGCGGGTTTCTTCTAAAGGAAGGGCAAGGGATTCTATGATTTCAGGGATTCTCGCCTTGTATGCCTGCCCCACGATAAGGACCGGGGCTTCGACCTTTTCCTTGATTTCTTCTGGTGCGATTTGGGCGTAACAACCCGTGGCCACCACTAACAGGGGATTCTTTTTTAAGGCCCGGCGCAGGAGTTGCCGGCTTTCGTAAGCCGCTTTGGCCGTAACCGCACAGGTATTCACTAAATATACGTCTGCCTGGTCTTTAAAGGGAACGATTTCGTATCCTTTGGCCTGAAAGGCCTCTATTAAAGAGGCCGTTTCTACCTGATTGACTTTGCAACCCAGGGTGGCCGCGGCTATCTTTTTCATCTACACACTAAAGCGGAAGATGATGACATCGCCGTCCTGGACCACGTAATCCTTCCCTTCCAGCCGGACCTTACCGGCTTTTTGGGCCGCTTGATACGAACCCAGAGCCGCCAGCTCCTCAAAAGGAATGACCTCCGCCCGGATAAAGCCCCTTTCCATATCGGAATGGATCACTCCGGCGGCCTTCTGAGCGGTGGTCCCCCGGGGTACCGGCCAAGCCCTTACTTCCTTAGGCCCACCCGTAAAAAAACAAATCAGGTCCAGGATAGCGAAACTTTTCTTGATCAGCAGGGGCAAAGCGGGCTGGCTCAACCCGTATTCTTCTCTAAAGACCCGGGCCTCTTCTTCCGGAAGTTCCGCCAGATCCGCCTCAAGACGCCCTTTAATGGCCACCAGCTCCGCCTGCTCCGGAAGTTTTAAAGGTTGTGGTTCGTCCTCCTCCCCCAGGTTTAAGACCACCAGAAGGGGCTTTATGCTCAGGAAAGCGTAACCTTTGAGGCGAGGACTCTTACGTAAAGAAGGGGAAACCCTCAAGGGTCGCCCTTCCTCAAGCAAACTCTTGGCCTCCCTTAATTCCTCCAATTCTTTGGGATCGACCTGGCCACCTTTGCGGGCCTCTTTTTCCAGACGCTCAAGACGCCTTTCCACGATGGCCAGATCCGCCAAAATCATCTCCTGGTGGAGTTGTTCCAGGTCTTCCTGAGGAGATGGGGGAAGCCCGGCCAGTTCGAAATTACGGATCACCATGATGAGGGCGTCGGCTGGTTTAAGCTCGTTTAAAAGGCGTTCCAGCTCTTTACTGCGCCCTTCCCGCTCCCGGAGGTCAAAAGAAAGGTCCAGGTACTGGACCGTGGCCGGGGTCAAGCGGGCCGAAGCAAAAATTTGCTGGAGGACCTCAAGCCTCTCCTCTGGCACCTTGACCACGGCCCGGGCTATACCGCCTTTTTCTTCCTGGTGACCGGCGTATTTTCCGGCAGCCGCCCGAAAAATAGTGGTTTTCCCGGCCTGGGGCAGGCCAATGATACCGATTTTCATGATCTATTGCGTGTGCTTCTGGCTGAAGGCCACCAGCTCTTCGAGCTTGTCCATGGCCTTTCCGGAGGAAAGTATGTCAAGGGCCTTTTTCACCCCGGCCTTAAGGTCAATCACCGCCTCCGCCGCGTAAATAGCCGCCCCGGCGTTCAAAGCCACCATGTCGCGCCTGGGACCCTCATCTTTACCCAGCAGGATCTCCCGGATAATGCGCGCGTTGGTCTGGGCGTCACCCCCCGCGAGTTCTTCCGGCTCTTCACATAATTCAAGGCCCACGTCTTCAGGATCAACGTAATAGGTGGTTATCCGGCCCTCCCGCAGCTCTGAAACCTTGGTAGAACCGGTAACCACGAATTCGTCATAACCTTCCTCGCCGAAAACTACCAGGGCCCGCCGGCAACCAAGGGCGTCCAGGGCAAAGGCCATCTTCTCCGTTAGGCGAAAATCAGAGACCCCCAGCACCTGGGTGTTGGCTCCCGCCGGGTTAAGCAGCGGCCCCAGCAGGTTAAAGATGGTCCTGATCCCCAGGGCCTTCCTCACCGGCGCTACCTGTTTGAGGGCGGGGTGATAAAGGGGGGCGAAGAGGAAACAGAGCCCGAATTCTTCCAGACATTCCGCCGCCATCTCCGGAGGCATATCCACCTTGATATTTAAGGCCTCAAGGACATCCGCGCTGCCGCATTTACTGGAAACCGAACGGTTCCCGTGCTTGGCCACTTTAATCCCCGCCGCCGCGACCACGAAAGCCGCCGCCGTAGAAACGTTAAAGATCCCCTTCCGGTCTCCCCCGGTCCCACAGGTGTCTACCAGGGGTTCATCTGGGGGGAGTCGGTGGGGCACTTTCAAGGAGGCCTCCCGCAAGACCCTGGCCGCGGCAGCTATCTCCTCCCAGCTCTCGCCCTTGGCCCGTAACGCCACCAGCAAACCGGCCAGCTGGCGTTCGTCAACTTCACCGGCGATAATCTGGCGAAAGATCCTTTCCGTTTCCTCGGCACTGAGATCCTTGCCGGCAATAAGCCGTTCAAGCGTATCCTTAAGATCTTCCATTTAGCACGCCTCTTTCAAATTTAGCCCTCCAAAGGCTATACTTAGCCTGTTTCTCCGGGGGGCCGCAACGTCTTTATTAAAAACCAGATCAGGACCAGATTAAATGTACATTTGGGCCGCTCTTTCTACAATTCGTTCCGCCTCAAGCCAATCATCCAGGGCCTTACCAGGAGCCTTGCCCCGTTTTTCATAGAGCTGGTAGGCTATCTTTTCGATAAGTTCTTTTTTCATCCGCTGGGCCTCTTCGGGCGGACCAATGAATTCGACCACCACGTTGTCCTCTTTAGCGGATTGGACCTCGATGCCCCGCACGGCTCCGTTTTCACGCAGGACGTAAATGGCCCGGGGTGAACGCAGCGTATGGATGATATGGGCCGTATGTTCCGCGTCTACCCCACCCACGATTACCTCTACGTCTTTCTTTTTGGCCTCGTAAACCAGGCCCAGAAAGGGCAGATCCCGGCAGATTTCGTGCCCCCCGACCAGTACGCAAACCGGACGAAATTGCTGTTCTGCGTTAAACTTTTTCAAGAATTCCGGCCAGTCTTTTTTGAGGATCCTTTCTTTTTTCATGTTCTCAACCTCCTTTACGCTTTGAGCGCTAGCTTTCTCCTCATTGCAAAAGATAAACACTAAAAAGCTTTTTTCTGCCCTTTTGGGCCTTGCTTCTTAAAAAACGAACTGCTACCCAGGAAGAAATCCTCCCAAGGAGGTTTTATCATGGGCGAAAAAGTAGTGGTTATCGGGGCCGTAGCCGCTGGACCAAGAGCTGCCTCACGCCTCAAGAGGCTAAAGCCTGAAACCGAGGTCGTCATGATCGACAAAGACGATCTGATCTCTTACGGCGGTTGCGGGATCCCCTACTACATTTCCGGTGATATCCCGGACGAAACTGAACTCCGTAAAACTGCCTTCCACATGGTCCGCAACGAAGCCTTTTTCGAAAACGCCAAAGGGGTCCACACCCTTACCAAGACCCTTGCCACCAAGATAGACCGGGAAAAGAAGGTTGTCCACGTCAAATATCTGGAAACCGGCCAAGAAGACACTATCCCTTACGACAAACTGGTTATCACCACCGGGGCCTCGCCCTTTATTCTCCCTCTGCCGGGAAGAGACCTGGACGGCGTCTTTGCCATCTCAAACCTACATTCCGCCGTGGCCATCAAAGAACGCATCGCCAAGGGAGAAGTGGAAAAGGTGGTCATCATCGGGGCCGGGCCTATCGGTCTTGAGATGGCTGAGGCCTTCCGTGATCTCTGGGGCCTTGAAGTAACGGTACTGGAGTATTTTGACCAGCCTCTCCCCCGTATCATTGACAAACCCCTGGCGCGCATCGTGGCCCACCACCTGGAAGAAAAAGGGGTAAAACTGGTACTCAACGCCCGCACCAAAGAGATTGAAGGTAAAGACGGGCGGGTTTGCGCCGTGATCACCGAAGACGGGCGCTACGAATGTGACCTGGTGCTCATGGCCACCGGCGTAAGGCCCAACAGCCAGCTGGCGAGAGAGGCCGGACTCCTGGTCTCTCCCCTCACCGGGGGTATCGTGGTCAACGAGCGGTTACAGACCTCTGACCCCAACATTTACGCCGGGGGAGACTGTATAGAAGTAACCCACCTGGTTACGGGCAAAAAATTGGTTTTGCCTCTAGGTTCTCTGGCCAACCGCCACGGCCGGATCATCGGCACCAACCTGGCCGGCGGAACAGAAACTTTCCGGGGCGCGGTAGGGGCCTTTGTAATGAAATGTTTTGACCTGGCCATCGCCGCCTGCGGGATCTCTTATAGCGTGGCCCGGGCCGAAGGTTTTGACGCCTTTTACGCCCTGCACAACCAGACGGAACGGGCCCACTATTACCCGGGGGCGGAGTTTATCTTCGTGGAAATCGTGGCGGATCGCCGTGACCGTCGGGTCCTTGGTTTTCAAGCCGTAGGTCCCATGACAGACGGGGCCATGGCCCGGGTCAATTCGCTTGCCAAACTCCTAGAGTTTAAACCGAGGTTAGAAGACACCGCCTACATGGAATTGGCCTACGCCCCGCCCTTTAATACCGCCCTTGACCCCTTAAACGTAGTGTCCATGGTGGCGGGAAACCTGGCCGACGGGCTCTTTAAGCCCATTACCTGGGACGAAGTAAAGAAAAGACTCCTTGAAAACGACCCCCAAACCATTTTCGTAGACGTGAGACACCCCAAAGAAGCGGCTCCTTTCATGGAAAAATATCCCGGCCGCTGGATACACGTGGTCTACGATCAGGTACGCCATAACCTTGATAAAATCCCCAGGGACAAGGACGTGATCCTGATCTGCAATTCTTCCATGCGCTCCTACGAAGCGGCCCGGGTCCTTTACGCCGCAGGCTTTGAGAGGGTCTTCGTCCCTCTGGGCGGGCTCAACTTCCCCCGTCGCTGGGGCTGGCAGGAACTGAGCCTCTAATCGATACTTGTTACTACCGCGAACCCACGTTAGCCCCTCTGCACCCTTAAAAGTGCAGAGGGGCTAACGTATGCCCTTCCCTTTCTGATAAAGCCCTTTATTTTTGGGGACATGTTGAAGTTAATGTTGGTCGGACTTGGAGGCTTTTGCGGGGCGGTGGCCCGCTATCTCGTCTCAGGGCTCCTGCTCAAGGTCTCGACCCTCTTTCCCCTGGGAACGTTGGTGGTGAACGTCTCGGGCTCGTTTTTGCTTGGCTTCTTGATGGCCCTGGCCACGGAGACCCTGGCTATCTCCCCCAACGAGCGGCTTTTTCTCGCCATCGGATTCCTGGGCTCCTTTACCACCTTCTCCACTTTCATTTACGAGACCAATTCCCTGCTTGAGGAAGGGGAATTTTTCCTGGCCGGAGTCAACCTCTTTTTAAGTCTCCTTTTTGGCCTTTTGGGGTTAAGATTAGGGATATGGCTGGCCCGAATACTCTTTCTCTGAGTATAAGATGAGCTACCAAAAACTCTGCATTTACGTGGACGAAGACGACAAGCTCGGCAAACGCCCCCTTTACGAAGAAATACTCCGTTTCTTAAGGGAAAGGGGAGTGAAAGGGGCCACGGTCTTTAAAGGGGTCTTTGGCTGGGGACCAGACGGCGTGGTCCACACCGTAAGGCTTTTGCGGGCTACCGGAAACCTCCCCCTAAAGATCGAAGTTATCGAGGAAGAAGAGACTATAAACAGCCTCCTGCCCGAGCTTGAAAGGCTTCTGCACAAGGGGCTGATCACCATCTCCCCGATCACCAAAATAATAAAAAAATAAAGTTAACTGCTGGAAAGCCTTTCATAATTAATCCACCGTAAACCTTCTCTTTCTGCTGCTTTGAGCAACTTTTGGTCGAACGCCCCAAAGACTACCTCACCTTCAACTTCTAAAATCAACGCCGAGGCCAGATGTATTCCGTCAAATCCCCGCAACCCGTGCCTGAATATCAGTTCTTTTGCCAGATTCAATACCTCGCCCCCTACTTCTACCACGGTATAACATTCCCAATCTTCATCAAAAATATGCCACACAGATTGAAATCCTTTTTGGGATATCCTTCCCTCTCTAAAGGCCCTGTTCAAAGCCGAAGCCATTTCCGCATACGCTATCTCATTGGTGGCGACCACATTTACCCGTTCAGCCCACACCCTCACCAGATCGCTATGCTTTTCTTCCACGTAAAGCTTAACCAACGCCGAGGTATCCAGATAAAGGATCATCTCCGGTCCTCAAGGATGATCTCGGAAAGGGGTTTATCAGACCTGATTTTTATTTTGGCTCCTTTGGGTTTCCCTTTTCCCCACCTGATCGGTGCTTTTCGTTTGTAATCTTCCATAAGTTTGATCCTGATAAGGGTCTGATATCCTATCCCTAATTCTGAGGCCTCCCTTTTTAAGTGTTCGATTAATACCTCTGGAAGAGTCAAAGTTACCCTTTTGGTCTTTGGCATCGCTTACCTCCTAAAAGGAGGATACATATTTTAAGCATATAAATCAATGCTTAAAGGCATACATCAGATTTTTAAATTTTCTTTTCGTTGGTTGTTTCCGGGATTGCCCTCTTAGAAATGGCGTGGGCTGCCGCCTCTTTGTGATGGAAGCCAGAAGCGATGCACGTTAAAAAAATTAGAATCAAACCGGACCTTTAGAGGCCAACCCTAAACAGCGGGGTTGGTCCAATTTTCTAGCCTGAGCCCGGGGACCCTTCTGAATTCCCTTTCGTTATTGGTCACCAGAACCGCCCTCTTAGAAATGGCGTGGGCTGCTATCTGGAGATCGTATGGACCTATAGGGCATCCTTTCTTTTCGAGTATAGCCCTTATTTCACCGTAAACTTCAGCTGCTTTTAGGTCAAAGGGATAGACAGGCAAAAGTTCAAGAAAATCTCGCACAAGTTCGATCAGCCTGGGATGTTGCTTACGGTAGGCACCGTAAAGGAGTTCAGAGGCTGTCACCACGGACAACCCCACCTCGTCACCATGTTCCGTTGCCTTTTCAAGTCTTTCAAGAACCTCAAAAGGCCTCTCCCTAAGAATGTAAGAACAAATATTGGTATCCAGCAGGTAGAGCATCAGAAGATTTCCCTTTCCTGAAGGATCGGTTGCCTGCGTTCGGCAAGGAAATCCTCAAGCAGGTCTTTTTCTCGTTCAAGCCTTTTAAAAAATTCTTTCCAGACTCTTTTTTTTGGGATCAATACTATGCGCTCTCCCTCCCGCTTGATGTAAACCTCCTCCCCTTCAAGACGAAAATCTTTGGGTATCCTTACAGCCTGAGAATTGCCACATTTGAAAACCTTGGTGACCCTGAGCATGCTTTTCTCCCTCCGTGTTAACTATAGTATATACAATCATAACACAAGGGGTATGGCAATCTCAAGAAATTGCTTCGTCCTCCTCTTCTCAAAGTGTAAAGGTCCCTTTAACAACTTGGATCTTGTGAAAAATTTTGGATCAAAACGGAAAAATTTTTCATTTTGGAGAAGTTTTTTCCTTACATTTCTAATTGAAGCATATTTATCTTTCCAATTTTCTTCTGAAGATTTGGCTCCAGAAGAAATCCAAATCAAAACAAGTTTTCTTGACGGAAATAAAATTCTTTTTGAAAAAACATATTGGCTAGGATATTGGTGGTTTGGTTATCATAGAAAATATACCGATCTAACTATCGATTTAAAAGAAGAAGGAGTCCTAGATTATCTTAGGGATGG
>DROK01000243.1 GCA_011321895.1 Thermodesulfatator atlanticus | reverse complement strand
GTACATTTTATACGTTATTTGAAGTCCTTTCATTCCTTTCCTCCTTCGGTAGAACTGATAGACGGAGGTTGTCTGGGCCTCAGAATCCTTGACCTCTTCCGGGAAAAAGAGGCCCTCATCGTGATAGATATCCTTCTGGCGAAAAGCCCTCCCGGGACGATAAAAACCCTCTCCTGGGAAGAAATTAAAAACCTCGGTACAGCCAAACTTGCCTCCGGCCATCAGGTGGGAATAAAAGAGGCCCTCGCTTTGGCAGAACTTATCGGCATAAAACCTAAATATTTTAAGGCCTTCGGCGTTGTCCCCGCCCACCTGGGGGTAGGAACCGAACTAAGCCCGGCGCTAAGAGAACGCCTGCCCGTTCTTGCGGAGATGGTGCTTGCTGAAATAAAAAACCTGGCTGGGGAAGCAGATACGCGGAGGTAAAAATGTGTCTTGGCATTCCCATGAAAATAGTCGAGCTCGAATATCCCATGGGCATTTGCGAGGTGGATGGGCTTAGAAGGAAGGTAAATTTTCAACTCCTGCCAGAAAAAGAGCTAAAAATAGGCGATTACGTGATCGTCCACGTAGGTTTTGCTATCCAGAAACTTTCCCCCAAAGAGGCTGAGGAAACCCTGAATTTTTTAAAAGAGCTGGCGCAACATGCATGAGGCTTCCTTAGTGATGGCCATGGGCGAAGAAATAGCAAGACTGGCCAAAGAGCAAGGGGCCAAAAAGGTGTTACGGGTGGTGGTTTCTTTCGGCCAATGGTCAGGGATAGAAAAAGAGGCCTTCTGTTTTGCCTTTGAGGCCTTCAAAAAGGACTCCCCACTTTTCAAAGAAGCAGACCTGGAAATAGAACTCATCCCGGCGGTTTATTTTTGCCCTTTATGTCAGCAAGAATTTTCCCCGGAAGAGGCGCCCCTTTGCCCTCGATGTAAGCTACCGGGGCTTCCCTCAAAAGGGGGAGAACTCGAGATCAAAAAAGTCGAATTCTTGGTGGAGGACTAAGGTGTGTGAACATTGTGGGTGTGAAGCGGGGCTCAAAAGAAAAGAAATCACGCTTGAAAAAAATATCTTAGAACAAAACGAACACCTGGCCTCAAAAAACCGAAAGCATTTTGACGAAAAAGGCATTGTGGCCATCAACCTGATAAGTGCCCCGGGCTCAGGGAAAACGAGCCTCTTGGAAGCCACCATCGCGCAACTCAGGGATGAAATCCCGCTTGCGGTAATTGAGGGAGACCCGGAGACCGAAAGAGACGCCGAAAGGATCCGCCGGCAGGGAGTGCCTGTGGTCCAGGTCACTACCGGTGGGGCCTGCCACCTTGACGCCGTCCAGGTCCACCGGGCCTTCCACCAGCTGGAAAAAGAAAAATTCAGGCTTCTCTTTATCGAGAACGTGGGCAACCTCCTCTGTCCTTCGGCCTTCAATCTGGGCGAACACTTGCGGGTGGTGCTGGTTTCTGTGCCCGAAGGCTCTGACAAACCGGCCAAATACCCCGCGGCCTTCTACAAAGCAGACGTCTTTTTGATCACCAAGACGGATCTCTTGCCATATTTTGACTTTGACCTGGAAGAGGCCAAAAGCCTTGCCCTCAAAATTAACCCCCGGCTTCGCGTCATCGCCCTTTCGGCCAAAAGCGGCCAAGGCTTAGAGGAATGGTGTCAACTCCTGAGGGACTTGGTCTTCGGGTAAGAGGGGTGGTCCAGGGGGTCGGTTTCAGACCCTTTGTCTACCGCCTGGCCACGCGCCTGGGCCTTTCTGGTTACGTAAAAAACACCGGAGAAGGTGTCTTTATCGCCGTCTTCGGGGAGCCGGAAAAGGTTAAACTTTTTATTGAGGCCTTAAGGAAAGAGGCCCCTCCCCTGGCCCGGATTGACGCCATCGAAGCTTTGCCCCTTACCGAACCGCCTCCACCCCTTTTCACGGTCCTTGAGAGTACCAAAGGGAAATACCAGAGCGCCCGCATCCCCCCAGACGTGGCTACCTGTAAAGCCTGCCTTTCTGAACTCTTCGACCCTTCCGACCGACGTTACCGTTATCCTTTTATTAACTGCACGGACTGTGGCCCCAGGTTTACCGTAATCGAAGGCCTCCCTTATGACCGGGAAAAGACCACCATGCGCAAGTTTGCCATGTGCCCGGACTGTCTTGCCGAATATACCAATCCCCTTGACCGTCGCTTTCACGCCGAACCTAACGCCTGTCCCGTTTGCGGGCCCAGGATATGGGTCACAGACCGGGCTGGCCGAAAGATTGAAACCCAAGACCCTTTGGCCCTGGTCATCAAGGCCCTTAAAGAAGGAAAAATCGTGGCCTTAAAAGGGCTGGGAGG
>DROK01000242.1 GCA_011321895.1 Thermodesulfatator atlanticus | reverse complement strand
TCTTTCATGGCGATACGGCAGGGCTCTTCCAGCCGGTCAAGGAGATCCGCCACCAGGCTTTCCAGCTTGGCCCGGGTAAGCTTCATTACCAGGTGTTTGGGGCCGCTGGCATCCGCGGTGATAAAGGGAAGGTTTATTTCGGTCTCCTGCACCGTTGAAAGTTCAATCTTGGCCTTTTCCGCCGCTTCTTTCAGGCGCTGGAGGGCCATCCGGTCCTGGCGCAGGTCGATGCCGTGTTCCTTCTTGAATTCTTCCGCCACGTAATCCACGATGCGCATGTCAAAGTCTTCCCCGCCCAGGAAGGTATCACCCGAAGTGGCCTTAACTTCGAAGACCCCTTCTCCGATCTCGAGAATGGAAATGTCGAAAGTACCACCACCCAGGTCAAACACCGCCACCGTGCCCTCTTTCTTCTTATCCAGGCCGTAGGCCAGACAGGCGGCGGTGGGCTCGTTTATGATACGCAACACGTTCAGTCCGGCAATTCTTCCGGCGTCTTTGGTGGCCTGACGCTGAGAATCATCAAAGTAGGCCGGTACCGTGATCACCGCCTCCTTGACCTCGCTGCCAAGATACTCCTGGGCGTCTTCCTTTAGTTTACGCAAAATCATGGCCGAGATTTCAGGCGGGCTATAACGCTTGCCCCTGACCTCAACGTGGGCGTCACCATTCGGGGCTTCAACGATCTTATAAGGCACCCGCTTGGCCCATTCCTGGACCACCGGGTCCTTAAATTTCCGCCCCATGAGCCGCTTGATACCGAAAATGGTGTTTTCGGCGTTGGTTATGGCCTGCCGTTTGGCCAGCTGCCCCACCAAAATCTGCCCGTCTTCCAAGAAGGCCACCACCGAAGGCGTGGTACGAGCCCCTTCCTGGTTGGGAATAACTTTGGGCTCCCCACCTTCAAAGACCGCCATACAGGAGTTGGTCGTCCCCAGATCTATGCCTAAAGGTTTGGTTGTTTTCTCACTCATTCCTATCGCCCTCCTTTTAAGAATTTTCTTTTACTTCGCCGGCTTCTTCCGGCGTTTTTTTCTCAGCTGGTTTCTTGGCCACCGCTACCAAGGCGGGCCTTATCACCCGCTCGTGCAGGGTGTAACCCTTCTGAAAGGTACGCACCACCGTACCTTCAGGGTGTTTTTCACTTTCTTCCACGGCCAAAGCCTCGTGAAATTCGGGGCTAAAGGCCTCCCCAATGGCTACCTCAAATTGCTTGAGACCGAACTTTTCAAGGGTCTGTAACAGACCCTTGAGGGTCAACTCTATCCCCTCCACGATGGCCTTTACGTCGTTGCTCTGACGAGCCGCCTCAAGCGCCCTTTCCAGGTTATCGACAAAGGGCAGCAGTTCTTTCATGAAAGTCTCCAGGGCGTATTTGAAATACTCTTCCTTTTCTCGTTTAAAGCTCTTTTTCAGGTTTTCGACTTCAGCGGCGTAACGAAGCATTAAGTCTTTATATTCTTTGGCTTCCGCCTCTTTCTTCTTAAGGAGTTCAATAAGTTCTTCCCGGCTTTCAGGATATTGTTCCTGCGTCTCTTCCTTTTTGACTTCCTCTTTTACCTCCATAGAATCCTTTCCCTCCTCGGGTTTTTTAGCGGGTACACCACCTCGATAGAGGTGATAAACCTTACTCATAGGCTCCACCTCTATCGCCTTTTTCCGCGAGAAAAAGTTAAGTACGGGGGGTTAGCTTGTCCAGCAGGTGGGAGAGGAGTTGGGCCGTGTAATCAACCACGGGTACCACCTTGGAATAGTCCATCCGGATGGGGCCGATGACCGCCAGCCCGCCCAGAGGGCTTTTGGCGCGAAAATAAGGGGAAACCACCGCACTTATATTCCGGGGAGAGCCGAGCCCGGTTTCGGCGCCGATAAGGATCTGGACCCCCTGGCCCCCTAGACAGCGCTCGATAATCTTGAGAAAGATGTTTTTCTCTTCAAAGGCCCGCAAGATCTCTTTGAGTTTTTCCACGTCCTTAAACTCAGGAAGTTCAAGTAGCTTGGAAAGACCTTCTACGATGGGCTCCGCAGGAGGTTTTTCTTCTTCAAGCTCCTCAAATAAATTTTCCAGGAATTTTCTTTCGGCCTCTATTTCTTTGAGCAACTCTTCCCGTGCCTGCTCAAGGGTTAGCCGGGGAAGCCGGTAGTTCAGATATTCGGCCAGACGCTCCAGGGCTTTAGGGGAAACGTGGGAAGGGACCCGCAGCAGCCGGTTAACCACCAGACCGGCCTCGGTAACCGCTACCACCAGCACCAGCCCTCGCCCCAGGGGCACGAAATCTATCTTCAAAAGCCTCTCGTTACCCAGCCTGGGGCCGGAAACCACCGCCGGAAAACCGGTTACCTGAGCCAACAGACGGGAAGCTATCTTTAAAAGTTCCGACAGGTCTTCTATTTCTTCACTTTCAAAGGCTTCTTCGAGGCGTTCCTTGGTGCTCTCGGGCAGGGGCTCGGCCTCAAGGAGGTTTTCTACGTAGTAGCGAAACCCCTCTTCGGTGGGAATACGCCCGGCAGAGACGTGGGGCTGGGTCAAAAAACCGAGTTCTTCAAGGTCCGCCATGATATTGCGGATGGTAGCGGGAGATAGCGGCGGCTTTAAGCGCTTGGAGACCGTGCGTGAACCCACGGGCTCCGCGTGGCGGATATAGTCCTCCACCACGATCGCCAGCACTTTCCGATAGCGTTCTGAGAGCTCAAAAGCTTCAAACATAAGCCCAAAAATACCTTTTTGGCAATCCTTTAAAACTTAGCCGGCAAAAATTTTGTCTGTCAAGCAAGGCTAAGAGGATGTTTTACCCCGCGCAAGGCAGCGGCGCAGGATGATGATCCCGGCCACAAAGGAAAGAATAAGGACGATCAGAAGGGCGGTTTCGTACATATATTGTCTGAAAAGCTGTTCTGAGACCTCACAGCCCTCGGGAGGATGGGCAATCTCCACCGAGATGACC
>DROK01000241.1 GCA_011321895.1 Thermodesulfatator atlanticus | reverse complement strand
CTCTGACGCAGACTCTCGGTGGCCACGCTGGAGGCAGAATGGCAGGCGACAACGATGAGCCTGGCCCCGTGTTCCAGCAAAAATTCCGTATCCTGGATGGCGTAAGCAATGATGGTTTCGGGACTTTTGGTGCCGTAAGGGGTGCGGGCCGTATCACCAAAATAAATCAAACTGAGCCCTGGCAGTTTTTTTAAGAGCTCTTTGACGATGGTAAGCCCACCGATGCCGGAATCAAAAACCCCTATCAACCCGACTCCCTCAGGAAAGGCAGAGGTCCTACGCGCAACCTAAGTTTTAACAAACATTCTGGACAAAAGGAGCTCGACTTCAGGTCTGTTTCGTAAAGGGAAAGGGAGGGATACATGACACAGTGGGGGTTGGAGCACGGGGGCAGCCCCATCATGTGCCCCAGGGCCCGGAGTATCTCTTTATAAAGCCTCTGGTAGAAGACTTCTTCGGGTTTTTCCCCGAAAAGAAAATCCCGCAAACGCCCCACTGAGATTACCGCGGAACGGGCCTGAAAATGGGTCTCGCAGATCACCGAATTACAATGGACGGAATAAAGTTCCACGTCCGTTAATCCCACTACAAAGTCTACGTTACCCGCCACTTCCCGGAGATAATCGATGATCAGATGGGCGAAGAAGCGTTTCCGGGCGGGGTTAAAGGCGGGTAAAGGGTAAGGGATGGGTTTGGCCAGCTCAATTTGGGCGATAAAGGCCTCTGCTAACTGGCCCATGAGCCGTTCAAGCCAGGGGCCCACCGCCTTCCCCACCGGCACGATCAGGATACGCGGCCTTCTCATCCTTACCTCCCCTTCCTTTCTACCACGGCCTAAAACCAGCGCCAACAAGAAAGACCGCCAAAAATAGCCACTGGGCAAGACAGAGGGTAGCCCCCAAAAGGTCGCCGGTCAGGCCCCCGAAATCCCTTGCGCATTTGCCGCGCAACCACCAGACCAAAAGCACGGTGGCCCCGCTGGCCAGGGGAGCGTAGTAAATGAGGGGCAGCCAGCCTATCTGGGTGAGCATGATCCTGCGGCGCGCGCCCTGCAAAAAGAGAAAACCAAGCCCCTCCTTTTTGGCTGGCGATCCCAGAAGGGCCATCAAGGCCAGGGCTTCACGCCCCACCAGGGCACGAGCCCAAAGGGCGGTCAGCATTTTTTGCTGCAGGAGCGCTCTCACCAACAAAAACTCCCCCAGCAGGAAAAAAAAGGAGAACAGGACCCCCAGGGCCCCCACCTCCGGAGTCTTTAAAAGCTTGAGTTTGCGGGACCGGTCCCCTCCGGCGGCCAGGGCGTCGACCATGTCCAGCAGACCGTCAAAATGGAAGTAATCCGCCAGGTAATAGCTCAAAGCCAGGACCAGGAGGGCTACAAGGTCCACACCCAGTGGGGTATGGAAGAGCAAAAACCAGGCGGAAAAATAGGCTATTCCCCCCAAAAGCAGACCCACCACCGGCAAATAAAGGACAGCTCTTTGGAGATCAAAATTTTTACCGCTTAAGGGAAGGCGGGTAAAAAAAGACAGAGCCACGGCCAGGGCGTTTAATTCCTCAAGCAGCATCAGGGCCGTCTCTATGACTCAAACTCGCGGCCTTTGGTGACCCCGGCGTCTTCGAAGGTGGCCATTTCCGTAAGGACCCTTAAGGCCGTCTCCACTACGATGCTCGCCAAACAGGCCCCGGTCCCCTCTCCCAGACGCAATTCAAGGTCAACGATGGGGCGCAACCCAAGCCGTTTGATCACCAGCGCCGCCCCCTTCTCCGTAGAACAATGACCACAAAAGACAAACTCTTTAAGCTCCGGCACCAGGGCCTGGGCCGCCACGTAACCGGCTAAAGAGATAAAACCATCGATGATGACAGGGACCCTTTTGGTGGCTCCCCCGATAAAGAATCCAGCGATGGCTGCGATTTCCGCCCCACCCACTTTGGCCAATACGTCTAAAGGATCAGAAAAGGAATAACGCTTGAGGGCCTGGGCCACCACTTCCTTTTTGCGTTTTAAGGCCGCGTCATCAATTCCCGTGCCCCGCCCCACTATCTCCTCAGGGGATTCCCCTAACAGGGCGCAGATTACCGCCGCCGAAGCGGTAGTGTTTCCTATCCCCATATCCCCGGGAATGAGGAGCTGGTAGCCCTTCTCCGCGGCCTCCTGAGACAAATGATAACCAACGGCCAGGGCTTCCTGCGCCTCTTGGCGGGTCATGGCCGGTTCCTTCAAAAAGTTTTTGGTCCCTGCCACCACTTTGCGTTTGATGAGCCGGGGATCTTCTACTTCACCCGCAGCCCCTACGTCCACCACGAAGACGTCGGCGCCAGCCTGACGGGCGATGGCGTTGATCCCCGCCCCACCGGCCAAAAAATTAAGGATCATCTGCTGCGTGACCTCCTGGGGATAGGCCGAGACCCCTTCTTCCACCACGCCATGATCCCCGGCAAAGACGTAAACGGCCTTTTTTAAAGGGAGCTTGGGGAAAAGCTCACCCGTAATATAAACGTATTGTTTGGCAAGTTCTTCAAGATAGCCCAGGCTTCCCCGGGGTTTGGTAAGACTGTCTAGCCGCCTTTGAGCACGCTCATAATCAGCCCGGTCAAGTGGTGGTAACCGAAATTCCATAAGATGACCTCCCAGCTCAAGATAAAAAATACAAAAAGCAGCGACGCCCGTTCAAGGAGCTTGGTAGCCCGGTAAATGTCCTCCACTTGGCGGGGACGAAGAGGTTTGCCGAAACGACCCTTTTCAAAGACCTTCCCTTCGTAGACCACCTCTCCTCCCAGCTCGATTCCAAGCGCCCCGGCCATGGCGGCTTCGGTAAAACCGGCGTTGGGTGAATCATGCCGGCTGGCCTCCCGCCACATGGTCCCCAAGGCCCTCCTAAAGGGATAGCCCGAAAGTCCCGCCGCCAGCGCCAGAAAGAGACCGGCCAAGCGGGCCGGCAAATAATTGAGGATGTCGTCCAGTCTCGCTGGAAAGAACCCGAAAGCCCGCCAGCGGGGCGTTTTGTAACCATACATGGAATCCAGAGTTTCTACCACCTTGTAAGCGGTGGCTGCCGGCAGCCCCCCTATTAAATACCAGAAAAGGGGGCCCACCAACCCGTCGGTGAAATTCTCCGCCGCGGTCTCCACCGCCGCGCGTATACAATCAGAAGGGTTCAAGTCCCTGGTCTCCCGCCCCACCAGAAAAGAAAGCGCTTTTCTTGCCTGCGGCAACAAACCGGCCTCAAGCAGACGGGCTACTTTTAGCACCTCGTCCCTTAAAGCCCTTTCCGCCAGCCAGAAATAAAGCAGGCCCGCCTCAAATAACCAGAACTTCTGCCCCGCAAAGGAAAGGCCCACCCAAAGGGCGGCGGTAAGGGTAAGGGTCAGGGCCCCCCCTACCCTGCCCCAGGGATAAAAAAGAGGCCTTAATTTTTCGGCGGTCTTCCCTATCAGGCGGACGGGATGGAGGGAAAAATGCGGGTCCCCCAAAAGGCGGTCTAAAAGGTAAGCCAAAGCAACCGTCAAATAAGGTGGCCCAAAACTGCCCATTGACGTCTCTCGCTGAAGGTCTCACCATAGTAGCATGGAAGAAGACGTCGCCAAGGCTTTAGCCTACCAGGTAAAACGGGAGCTGGCTGAACGGTATTTCGGCCTCCGCAAACTCATCGAGGAAGATACGGCCAAATATTTTAAACAGCTTGAAGAGATCAAACAAAAACTGCTCCCCAAGGTCAAGGAGGCCTGGTTCAGGCTCTACCTGCTCTTGGGAGACCGGACGCTGGCAGAAGAACTGGCCTCCCTCCTCGGACTTAAGGGGCCGCCTTTCTACGAAGATTATTTGAGGAAAGGAGAAGACCCGGGCCTTCTGGTTTCCCTTCCCCTGCGGGGCTTCACCAATAAAGGTCGTTTCAAGAACCTGGTCCTGGCCGCCTACGAAAGGCTCACCCAGGCTTACGAAGATTACGCCGAGGCCTTTCGTGAGGCCAGGGTGGAGGCCGAGGTGATCAACCACGAGATCGAACTTTTCAAAGAAAAATACGATTTAAGCGAGATTATGCAGTTCTTAAAGAGCCTTGAAGCCCCTTCCGCCATGGCGGATTTGGGCCACACTTCGCTAGAAGAATCCGTAACCACCCTGGAAAAGAGCCTGGCCCTTGAGAAAATACCAGCCCCGGAAAGCTTTATCCCGGCACCGGTAAGCCTCCCAGAACCCAAAGATATCAAAAAAGAGCTTGAAAGATTGGCCAAAAAGGCCTACCAGCTCGACCCGCAACGGGCCAAAAGATTGATCGCCTATGTCAAGGCTCATCAGCAAGGTTAAGAAAGACATCTCCCGTTACGGGCTTTTGAGCCGGGGCGACCGGGTACTCATAGCGGTCTCAGGGGGGCCTGATTCCATGGCCCTGCTTCATATCCTTTACCGCCTTAAGGAGACCTACGCACTGGAATTGTTCGTGGCCCATTATTTTCATGGCTTACGGCAGGAGGCGGCCAAGGAGGCCTGCTTTGTCAGGAAAGAGGCCGAAAAATTGGGCCTGCCTTTTATTCTGGCCGGGGCCAGTGTGCGCCAATACGCCCGCAGGGAAAAGCTCTCGCTGGAAGCCGCCGGGCGTGAACTGAGGTACCGGTTCTTTGAAAGGCTGGCCGAGGAATACGGTCTTAACAGGGTGGCCCTGGCCCACCAGGCCGATGACCTCGCCGAAGAAGTGCTCCTGCGCTTTATAAGGGGGGCCGGGAGACGGGGGCTGGCCGGAATCCCGGTCAAAAGAGGGGGCCTTTTTATCAGGCCGCTTCTTTTGGTCTCCCGGGAAGAAATTCTTAATTTCTTGGCCGAAGAAAAGATCCCCTTCGTAGAAGACCCCAGCAATAAAGACCCCCGCTTTTTGCGCAACAAGGTGAGACATTTGTTGATCCCTTTTCTGGAAAAGCATTTCCACAAACGGGTTAAAGATTGTCTCAAACGCACCGCCCTGCTGGTGGCAGAAGAAGAAGAATTTCTGGGGTGTTTGGCCCTTGAGGGGCTACAGAAATACGGGCGGCGGGAGGAAAACGCCTTTCATCTGAGTGTGCGCGGGCTCAAAAACACCCCTCTGGCCTTGAGACGCCGCATGTACCTTGAAGCCCTTAAAGCCATCGGCGTCCCCCTTTTCCGGGTAAGGCTTTCTCACCTCGAACAGATAGAAAACCTCCTTTCCGGAAAGACCAGGGGAGACGTGGCTCTACCAGGCGGATTTATAGCCCGCCGGGAACCGGGAAGATTGGTCTTCAAAAAGGGGCTGGCTTCGGCGCCGGCTTTCCGGGAAGAAATAAGGGGCCCCGGTCTTTACCAGCTGCCCACCGGTGTTACGGTTAAGGTTTACCTGGGCCTAAGAGATAAAGCGCCAGCCTCAGCCCTGCTCCTTGATCCGCAAAAGGCCTGCTTTCCCCTTACCATTCGCTCCCCCCTGCCCGGAGACCGTATCCGGGTCCCAGGCCTTGGGGGGCGCAAAAAACTCAAAAAAATCTTCTGGGAAAAGGGCCTTTCTCACGAAGCCAGGCGAAGCTGGCCGATAATAGAAAAGGACGGAGAAGTAATCGCCGTGGCCAACCTGGTGGTAGCAGAAAATTTTGCCCCCAGGGGAGAAGAGGTCCTGGTCTTAGAATTTTCGCCTCCGGGAAGGCCAGCGGATTCTAATTAATAATTGCCAAAACATTGTCCAGGTTTTAAATTAAAGAAAATCTCAAATTTTCTGCACGAGGTGAGAGATTTGCGAAGCTTCTACCGCAACTTGACTATTTGGTTGCTTATCGCCCTGGCGATGATCTTTCTCTTCAATTTTGTGAATACCCCCCGCCATAAGGGCACGGAGATTTCCTATACCGATTTCATCAATATGGTGGAAAAGGGGCAGATTTCAGAAGTTACCATCGAAGGTAAAGAGATACGCGGCATCCTGGGAGATAAACACGAACTGTTTTACACCTATATCCCGGACGGAGACACGGAGATCATCCCTCTTCTGCGCAAGGCCGGCGTGCGTATCAACGTCAAGCCGCACGAAGAAAACCCCTGGTACCTCTCCTTATTGGTCTCGTGGCTCCCCATGCTCCTTCTTATCGGGGTGTGGATCTTTTTTATGCGGCAGATGCAGGCCGGAAGCGGGCGGGCCTTCTCTTTCGGGCGCAGCCGGGCCAAGATGGTAAGTGGGGAGCAGGTCAAAGTAACCTTTAAAGACGTAGCCGGGGTGGACGAGGCCAAAGAAGAACTACAGGAAGTGATTGAATTCCTAAAAGACCCCCAGAAATTTACCAAACTCGGGGGCCGCATCCCCAAAGGGATCCTGCTGGTAGGCCCCCCGGGGACGGGTAAAACCCTGCTGGCCAAGGCCATCGCCGGGGAGGCCGGGGTGCCCTTTTTCAGCATCAGTGGTTCTGATTTTGTGGAGATGTTTGTGGGCGTGGGAGCGGCCCGGGTACGTGACCTGTTCAACCAGGCCAAAAAGAATGCCCCCTGCATCATCTTCATCGACGAAATCGACGCGGTGGGACGCCACCGCGGAGCCGGTTTGGGAGGCGGCCATGATGAACGAGAGCAGACCCTCAACCAGCTGCTGGTAGAGATGGACGGGTTTGAGGGAAACGAGGGAATCATCGTGATCGCCGCCACCAACCGCCCGGACATCCTTGACCCGGCCCTTTTGCGGCCCGGGCGGTTTGACCGCCAGGTAGTCGTGCCGCCGCCCGACGTCAAAGGCCGGGAGAAAATCCTTGAAGTCCACACCAAAAAAGTGCCCCTGGCCCCGGACGTGGACCTGGCCGTCTTGGCCAAGGCTACCCCTGGTTTCACCGGAGCGGATCTTGAAAACCTGGTTAACGAAGCGGCACTTATCGCCGCCCGGAAAGGGAAGACCCAGGTGGAGATGGAAGACTTCGAAGAAGCCAAAGACAAAATCCTAATGGGGCGGGAGCGGAAGACGGCGGTCATAAGTGAGGAAGAAAAACGTATTACCGCGTATCATGAAGCCGGCCATACCATGGTGGCCAAGCTCCTTCCGGGGACTGACCCCGTGCACAAAGTAAGCATAATCCCCCGGGGGCAGGCCCTGGGTATTACCCAGCAGTTACCCTTAGACGAACGGCACACTTACCCGAAAGACTACTTGCTCAAACGCCTGATGGTCCTTCTGGGAGGAAGGGCAGCAGAAGAGCTGGTTTTTAACGAATATACCACCGGGGCGGGTAACGATATCGAAAGGGCCACCGAGATCGCCAGACGCATGGTCTGTGAATGGGGGATGAGCGAGAAACTGGGCCCGGTAGCCTTTGGTCACCGGCAGGAACACGTCTTCCTGGGCAAAGAGATCTCCCAGATCAAGAATTATAGCGAGGCCACCGCTCTGGCCATTGATAACGAAATACGGGAGATAGTACTCACCTGCTACCAGAAGGCCAAAAAACTGCTGGAAGACAACATAGAGTTGCTCCATAAACTGGCCCAGGCCTTGCTTGAAAAAGAGACCCTTGACGGGCCAGCTATAGACGAGATCTTGGGGCTTGCGCACAAAAGCTCAGCGGAAGGGGCCGTCTCTTAACCTCTGATGTTACCGCCGCTTGTTATTCGAGGAAGGGAGTTTGAGTGGGGCCAGCACACCTACGTGATGGGGGTCTTGAACGTAACCCCGGATTCCTTCTCCGACGGGGGCCTTTATTACAAGCCGGAAAAGGCCCTCCGGCGGGCCGAAGAGCTCATTGAAGCCGGGGTAGACATCATCGATATAGGCGGTGAATCGACCCGCCCTTTCGCCCAGCCGGTCCCCCTGGAAGAAGAGCTAAGACGGGTGGTACCCACCATCGCCCTGATCAGGAAACATTTTGACGTTCCCATCTCGGTAGACACTTACAAGGCCAGGGTAGCGGAAGAGGCCCTGGCCGCCGGAGCCGATATCGTAAACGACGTAAGTGCCCTCCGGTTTGACCCGGAGATGGCCAAGGTTTGTGCCAAAAACAAAGCGCCAGTCATCCTCATGCACATGAAGGGGACCCCGCAAACCATGCAAATTGACCCCCATTACGACGACGTGCTCGCGGAAATAAAGGCCTTTTTTGAAGAGCGGATCGCCTTTGCCGAAAGGATGGGGCTTGACAGGAGGCGCCTTATCCTTGACCCGGGGCTTGGTTTTGGCAAACGCTTTGAGGACAACCTCAAAATCATCAAACACGCCGACTTTTTCCGCGGCCTGAAACTGCCGGTTTTGCTTGGCCCGTCGCGGAAATCGTTTCTGGGCCAGATCGTCGGGAAAGAGGCGCCAGAAAGGGACGCGGCCACCGCCGCCACCATCGCTTACGCGGTATTGAAGGGGGTGGATCTGGTTCGGGTCCATAACGTCTCCTTTGCCAAAGATGTTATCTCCGTAATGGAGGCCTTGAAGGAGGTTCAGTGAAGGCTCTCATCCACGAATATTTGAGCCTCCTTCGATGGCAAGACATCCTTGACATCCTCATAGTTGCCTACCTTTTTTACCGGATCCTCCTGCTCATTCGGGGGACCAGGGCCGTCCAGATGGCCGCCGGTCTGGCGGTCTTGATCTTAATGTATTTTGTGGCCGGGCAACTACAGCTTCTCACCCTACACTGGCTCCTGGGTACCTTTCTTTCCTCCATCTTTCTGGTGGTGATCATCGTCTTTCAGGACGACATTCGCCGGGCCCTTATCCAGATGGGAAAGACCCCTTTCATAAAGGCCCGCACGGAATACAGCCAGATCATCGAAGAAATAGTAAAAGCCGTAACCGCACTGGCAGAGAAAAAAATCGGGGCCCTTATCGTTATCGAACGGGGCACAGGGCTTAGAGAATTCATCGAAAGCGGGGTCCCCATTGAGGCCAAGGTCACCCGGGATCTCCTGATCTCAATCTTTCAGAAGGAGTCCCCCCTGCACGACGGTGCGGTAATCATCAGAGAAGGGCGGGTGGCAGTGGCCGGGGCCATCCTTCCTCTGTCTACCAACCCGAAAATTAGCAGCCGGCTGGGGACGAGACACCGGGCCGCGATCGGGATCTCGGAAGTAAGTGACGCCGTGGCCATCGTGGTCTCCGAAGAAAGGGGGACCATTTCCGTGGCCCTGGGCGGCAAGATTACCCGGGATATCGAACCATCGGCCTTAAGGAGGCTTTTACTCAATATTTTGGGCTTTGAGGAACAAAACCGCTGGTGGCGGAGGCGCCTTTTTAAATGAACCCCCTGCGCGGCTTGAGCCAAAATCTGTTTTTAAAGCTGCTTTCCCTGTTTTTCGCCGTCTTACTCTGGTTTTTCGTGGTCCTGGAAGACAAGGTAGAAAAGGAGGTCTCAGCGGAAATCAAGGTCAAAAACGTCCCCCGAAATCTGATCCTGGTGAAAAAACCGCCCTCCTTTGTGACTGTTTACCTCACAGGCCCCCGGAGCATCTTGAGGACCCTTGAGAAAAACCCCCTGACCATCGAACTTGATTTAAAAGATTATGAGCCCGGCAAACACGTCATAAAAATCAAGCCCAAACACCTAAACCTTCCCGCCGGGCTAAACGTGAGCCGGATAGACCCCCCTCAGTTTGAAATCGTCCTGGAAAGATTGGCGCGCAAAACCGTGAAAGTGGAGCCCAGCATCTACGGGAGCCCCCCACCGGGGTGGAAAATAGTGAGCATAAAAGTGGACCCCAGAAAAGTACACGTAACCGGTCCCAAATCCATCGTGAGCAAACTCAGGAAGGTCCGTACCAAAGCGGTGGACATCAGCGGGGCCACTGCCGACGTCCGTAAAAAGGT
>DROK01000240.1 GCA_011321895.1 Thermodesulfatator atlanticus | reverse complement strand
GTAACGGAATTCCCTCAAAGGGAATTCATTTTCCGGACGGACGTAACTTTCATAAGTGGTAAGCAGACGGTGACGATAAAGGGCTCCTTCTTTCTTTTTTTCGAAAACGGCGTGGTCCGCCAGATAGGTGACCAGCCCCTCACTCCAATTGCCTTCCTCCCACAGGGGATAGACCCCACAACCAAACCAGTTGTGAAGCAGCTCATGAGGCAGAGAAATTTCCCTGATAAAAGGCAGGGGCAGGAGGCGGTTTCCAATAAGGGTAAGGGTAGGGTAGGCAAAGCCCGTCTGGTTGACGTTTTCCACCACGGCAAAACGCCGGTAAGGGTAAGGGCCAAAGAGCTTTTCGTAATGGGCAAGCTTTTTCTCTATGGTTTTGAGATAAAGCTGGGCCAGTTTCTTATCCGGCTTTAGTAAATAAACCGCCAAAGTGCGGCCTCTTACCTTTTTTTCGTAATAATGATAGGGGGCGGCGATGAGGGGTGGGGACTCCTGGGGATGGTTAAAAATGAAATGGTACTGGGCGAATTTACGGGTCCTCTTTACTTTGATGACGTCTGCCGGGGCCACCGCCCGAAACCGGCCTGGCACACGGACCCGGAGGTCATAATAGGCCAGATCTTCCACCGCCGGGAACCAGGTGCCGGTAAGGACGATCGCCCTGCGAGAAATCAAGTTTTCCGCATTCTTCAGGCGGGCGGCAAAGACGATCTTGAGCCTCTGTTTGGCGGAGGTGGCCAGGATACGGAAGCGGCCGTTTTCGATGGCAGGTTCAATGAGTCGGCCGGAGAGAGAAACCCTTTTTAGGGTCAGGCCTTGGGTTTTGATCCATACCACCTTGCGGGGGGGAAGTTCTATTTGGGCCTCTCCGGTGACCAGGTGCTGGGCAGGATTAAACCGGGCGTTAAGGGTTACCCGGGCCATCCTGTTCAGGGTTTCGGGGTCCTTGGCTCCCAAAGCGTTTCCTAAAAGGCCCAACACGATAAACAGGACCAGGAAAAAAGACATAAGGCCTCCTTTGGTTTCCGAACTGCAAACAAAAATAATCTGCTAACAGATTTAGAAAAAGACTAAAGTTGGCAAGCCGCGGCCTGAGCCACAAAATTTTCCGCCGCTTTCGGAAAGCTGCCCAGGTGAACGTGCACGTAACTGGCAAACAGGTTTTCTCTGACCACCCCGAAGGTTGAAACCTCCTTTCCCCAGGCGTCCACCGCTTCAAAGCCGTACTGCATGGGTTCTTTTAAAGTGCTGTAACGGAACTCATGCCCCCTCAAGGGGGCGGGGCTCAAAAAATTGGGAACCCGGGGCAGAAGCTTGCGGTAACCAAGGGCCTTTAACCGGCTGGTCATCTCTACCTTACCTGGCAGCAAACCGGAGAGGCGAAAGGCTTTCTCCTCTACGATGAGCTGCTGGTTTAAGAACATGAACCCGCCGCATTCGGCAAGAATCGGTTTGCCTCTCCGGTAAGCCTCTTTTAAGGCCTTAAAAAGGCCTTTCCTCTTGGCCAGCTGGGCGGCAAAAAGCTCCGGGTAACCCCCGCCGAAATAATAACCCTGGGCCTCGGGCAAATCCTCTTTAAGGGGAGAAAAAAAGATGAGGGAGGCGCCGGCCTCTTTGAGCAGGTCTAAATTTTCCTGGTAATAAAAGCAAAAGGCCTCGTCCCGGGCCACCGCGATAGAGGCCTTCGAAGACTTCGGCCGGACGGGTGGGGGAGGGAAGGCCACCTTCCGCGCCCCGGCCCGAATCTCGTCAAGGTTTACGTTTTCCGCCACCAGACGCCCCAGTTTCTCGTAAAAAGAGCGCCTTATTTCTCCCGCCATAAAAAGCCCCAGGTGCCGCTTGGGAAGCCCCAAATCTTTGAGCCGGGGCAGGAAACCGAGACACTTAAGGCCTGTCCAGGAGAAGGCCTCTTCTAACATCCTTTCTTGTCTAGGGCTGGCCACGTTGGTAACCACCGCCCCCAGGTAGCGCACCGTGGGGTCAAAATTTAAAAAGCCCTCTACCTGGGCCGCCAGACTCTGCCCCACGCCTTGGGCGTTTAAGACCAGAAGGACCGGGGCCCTGAATAATTTGGCGATCTGGGCGGTGGAACCAAGCCCTCCAGCCACCCCGTCAAAGAGCCCCATCACCCCTTCAATGACCGCCAAATCGCCCCCGCAGGCCCCTCTGGCAAAACTCCGTAAGGTCCCCAAGGTGCCGGTCATCCAGGGGTCCAGGTTGTAACAGGGGCATTCGGCGGCCCGGGCCAAATGGCTGGGGTCGATGTAGTCCGGGCCCACCTTGAAGGGGCGTACGGCTATTCCTCTTTGCCGCAGGGCGGCCAAAATTCCGCAGGCCAAAGTGGTCTTACCGCTACCGCTCTGGGTCGCCCCGATCACCAGGGTGGGAATCTCCATGGCTTTCAAACTAACTTGATCTTCTTTAACGGTCACCTATAGTTTTTCCTCAAAAAGGCATCTGTGGTACAATTAGTTAAAAATTAATGAAATTAGCCAAAACGCTCAAAAAAGATGAGTAAGACGTTGCACGGAAACCTAAGCGGTTTGAAACCCAGCCAGATAAAGAGGCTTGAGCGCCTTTATCGCCGGCGCGTAAGTCCTAACCAGATTATTTCGCACGAATTGGCCAAAGAGATTTGTGCCCTTTCCCGGGAGTTAAACCGTCAGCTGGGCCTCCTTATTAACCGGCGGGGGGAGATCGAGTTTGTCATAGTGGGAGAACACGGAAGAATAGTGATACCGGCCATTACCCGGTACCGTGAAAGCAGCGGCCGCCTACGGGGCCTGCGCTGTATCCATACCCATCTCTCCCACGAAGGCCTCGACCAGGACGATCTGTTAGACCTGGCCTTTTTGCGACTAGACCTGATGGGGGCCCAAATGGTAAAGGAGGACGGTTTCCCGGGAAGGCTATATCTGGCCCACTTATTACCCACCGGGGAAAACGGCAACCACTACGCCCACCTGTCTCCGGTCTTTCCGTGGGAGCTTAAAGAAAATTTTCAGGAACTCATCAATTCGCTGGAGAGCGAGCTTGAAAGGAGACGTCCGGCCAAAGAAGTTGGGGACCGGCAGGACCGGGCCATCCTGATCAGCGTGACCACCCGGGCCAAGCATGAGGCTGAAGAAAGTCTCGCCGAACTCAAAGAACTGGCCCGGAGCGCCGGGGTCACCGTGCTGGACACCATAATCCAGCGCCGGGCCAAGATTGACCCCCGCTATCTGATGGGGAAGGGGAAGCTTTCGGAGCTCATCATCAAGGCCATGCAACTTTCGGCCAACCTCCTCATCTTCGACCAGGAGCTTACCCCGTCTCAGATGCGTTCTATTACCGAGGTCACGGAACTTCGGGTCATTGACCGGACCCAGCTCATTCTGGACATTTTTGCCCAGCGGGCCCGCAGCCGCGAGGGCAAAATCCAGGTGGAGATGGCCCAGTTGCGCTATCTTTTGCCTAGACTTCGCAGCCGTGACGACGCCTTTTCCCGCCTCACCGGTGGGATCGGTGGCCGTGGTCCAGGAGAAACCAAGCTTGAAGTTGACCGCAGGCGCATCAAAGACCGGATCGCCCGCCTGGAAAGGGAGCTCAAAAGTATCTCTTCTCAGCGCAAGCTCCGGCGCAAACGCCGCAAGCGGGAAGGACTGCCGGTGGTGGCCATCGTGGGCTACACCAACGTGGGAAAGACCACCCTGCTAAACCAGCTCACCCAGAGTAATCTTCTGGCGGAAAACAAGCTCTTTGCCACGCTTGACCCTGCAAGCAGGCGGGTAAGGCTCCCTGACGGAAGCTTTGCCATCTTTACGGACACCGTGGGTTTCATCAGGGATCTACCCAAAGACCTGGAACGGGCCTTTCGGGCCACGCTGGAAGAACTCTACGAGGCTGACCTCCTCCTCCACTTGGTCGACGCTTCCAACCCCTATTTTGAAGAACAGATCCTCGCCGTGGAAAAGATCTTTGAAGAGATGGGGCTTTATCAGCCCGTCCTCTTGGTTTTTAATAAAATCGATCTCATTGATCCGCTGGAAGTGGAAATCCTTAAGCGACGCTACCAGGCCGAAGCCATTTCAGCCCTGAACAAAGAAAGCCTGGTCCCGCTACTTGAACGAGTAAGCCAGCTGCTGGCTGTCCGGAATCTCAAGGAGGCCCCGCCTCAGGCGGTCTCATCCCTGGAAGAGAGGTGGTAAAAAATAAAAAGGCCCCGCTTAAGCGGGGCCTTTTTAGCTCCCCAAACGTCTGGTTTAACCGGCGAAGGCCTTTTCCAGGTTGGGAACCACCTGTTTTTTACGGCTCATAACACCGGCCAGCCACACGGAATTGCCTTCAGGCTTCACACCCCAGGCCTTTTCCACCACGCTCGGGTCATCGGAGACGATGAGAAGCTCGGTCCCTTCTTTCATAATGTCAGTGAGCATGAAGAAGATGCTGTGGTAACCGCCTTCTTCTTTGATCTTTTTGAGCTCTTCGTAAAGCTGGTCTTTGATGGGCTCAACCAAAGAGAGGTCCACCACTTCCAGCTGGCCGATGCCGACCTTGTTCCCGCTCATGTCAAAGTCTTTGTAGTCACGGTAGATGAGGTCACGAATCGGGGTGCCCTCGATGGCGCTCTTGACCTTGAACATCTCAAGACCCAGGGCCTTGAGGTCATCAATACCGGCGATCTTGGCCAGGGCCTCGGCCGCCTTTACGTCCTGATCCGTACAGGTGGCGGACTTAAAGATGACCGTATCGCTCAGGATGGCGCAGCACATGATACCCGCGATCTCTTTGGGGATCTCCACCCCGTAAAAATCATACATGCCCTTTAATACGGTGCAGGTGCAGCCCACGGGCCAGACCCAGATCTCAATGGGGTTAGGGGTGGTGATGTCGCCGAGTTTGTGGTGGTCAACGATGCCGAGGATCTCGCCTTTTTCAAGGTTATCAAGGCTTTGTGCCTTGTCACTGTGGTCTACCAGAAAGATCTTTTGCCCCGTGGCGTCGGTTACGATCTCCGGGGCCTGGAAACCAAACTTTTCCAGGACAAACTTGCTTTCAGGATTTACTTCCCCCTGGGCCACGGGTTTGGCCTCTACGCCGAGCTTGCTCTTAAGATAAGCCAAAGAAATCGCCGCGCAGATGGAATCCGTGTCCGGGTTTTTGTGTCCTACTACAATCGCCGCCATTTTTAACCTCCTTTTGTATTTTGGACTTGGGTCTTTTATAAAGAGGGTATTTGAGACCCGTCTAAAAATAGCTCAGAAAGAGGGCCTTTGCCAAGTTTTAAAATGGAAAACTACGGCAAAAAAGCCCCCATTTCTTCCGGCAAAACTTTCCAAAAAGGTATTTTTGAGAGTAAATAAAATTTGGATCTTTTTACTTTGGCAACCTGATGGACTAAGGGAAAATTTAGCCGATGGGCTGAAGGTCTTTATAATATGTAACTCAAAGGAGCGCGTTATGAGTGAGAAGCTTTTACGCGAAGATTTTCGCCTGGAGCCGGCCTCCTGTTACGTAGACGCCCGTTGCCCCAGGTATAAGGCCATCGTGCCGGCCGAAGAAGACCTCTCCCCCCTCATGCCCTATTTGAACGCCGTGGCCCGGGTGGTCTTTTATGACCCTGAAGAACCGGTCCTTGTCTTTAAGTTTGACGGACGCAAGGTGGCTGTCAGAAGAAACGAGGTAAGGATCTCTGATGTCCCTGACATCGAGGAGGGGCGAAGACTGAGGGAAAAGGTAGCGGCTTATCTGGAAGAAGTCTGGACCAAGCGTGCCGAAATCACCCCTCGTCACGAGCCCCGCACCCTGCCTCCAGCCCTAAAGATCTATCAGCTTCTGCCCAAGACCAACTGCGGCAAGTGTGGTGAGGCCACCTGTCTCGCCTTTGCGGCCAAACTTTCCACCGCTGAAGCGGACCTTTCTGCCTGCCGCCCCTTATTTGAAGAAGAAGGCTTTGAGGCGGCCCGGAAAGAGCTTGAAAAGCTGCTCAACCAGTAAAATATGCGCCCTAAGTTTTTTTCTTCCCGGCTTTGGGCCCACCCGGCACTTTTAATAGTCTCTTCTTTTGCCTTAACAGACCTGGTGGGGGCCCTTTTGCTCTGGCTCCCCTTCATGCACCAGCAAAGGTTGTCCCTGATTGATGCCCTTTTTACCTCCACTTCAGCGGTATGTGTGACCGGGCTTACGGTAGTAAACACCGCCCAGGTCTTCACCAGGCTGGGCCAGGCTGTCATCCTTTTGTTGATCCAGCTCGGCGGTCTGGGGGTCATGACCTTTTCCGTGCTCATCTCCCTGGGGTTAAGAAAAACTCTTAATTTTAGAAGCCGTCTCATCGTACAGGAAACTTTCCTCCCTTACCGACTAACCGATCTTCCCTCCCTGATTTTTACCATCGTTATTTATACTTTTTTGTCAGAATTTATTTTGGCCTTTTTCTTATTTTTTGCGTTTATATTGCGTTTTTCTTTGGGAGATGCCTTATTCCATGCGGTTTTTCACGCCATTTCGGCCTTTTGTAACGCTGGTTTTTCCACCTTTCCCGAGGGTCTTGTAATTTATCAGAACAGTTTTTACGTGCCGGTCATAATTATGCTGGGCGTCCTTTTGGGGAATACAGGTTTTCCCATTATTTATGAAGCGGTGGAATATCTAAGAAAAGCCAAACACAGGTTTAGCCTCCATTTTAAACTGACCCTGTTAACCCATTTTCTTTTAATTGTTATCGGCTTGCTGGTCTTGGCCGTCCTGGAATGGAACGGGGCTTTGGCACACCTCTCTTATCCGGAACGGATCCTGGCCGCCCTCTTTCACAGCGTAAGCGCCAGGACCGCCGGTTTTAATACCCTGGATTTGGCCTCTTTTTCCGAACATGGCCTCTATTTTTTGGTCCTCTTGATGTTTATAGGGGCCTGTCCGGGCTCTACCGGAGGAGGGATCAAAACGACCACCTTAGCGGTGATTTGGGCCTCGGCCTTCAGCCGGATGCGTGGTTATTACCGTACGGTGGCCTTTAAGCGGACCATCCCGGAGGCCCAGGTCCTAAAAGCCATAGTCTTATTGGTGGTGGCGATTACGGTAATTGTGGTTCTCCACTTTGTTTTGACTTTTTCGGTGCCCAGCGTACCCTTCTACCAGGCTCACGGTGAATTCTTGGCCACTCTGTTTGAGGCGGTCTCAGCCTTCGGGACGGTGGGGCTTTCCACCGGGCTTACCCCTAAGCTTGACGCTTTGGGTAAGCTGGTGATTATAGTGCTGATGTTTGGAGGCCGGGTGGGGTTCCTTTCCCTGGTCTCTCTCCTGACCCAGGTGAAAGAACCCAAACCTTTCCATTATGCTCCAGAAGAGGTTATGATCGGCTAATGGCACGCTTTCTGGTGATCGGACTGGGCAAATTTGGTTTTTATCTGGCCCGAAAACTGGCGGAAGAGAAGCAGGAGGTCCTTTGTCTGGACAAAGACGAACGGGTGGTGGAAGAAATTAGCCAGTACGTACCGGAAGCCCTGGTGGGGGACGCCACCCGGAAGGAAGTCCTAAAAAATCTCGCTGTTTCTGAAGCAGAAAAAGTGGTAGTGGCTACGGGAGACCTTACCGCAAGTATCTTGATCACCCTTTACCTTAAAGAACTGGGCGCCAAACATATAGTGGCTAAAGCCAGAGACGAAGACCACGCCCGCATCCTTTCCCTGGTGGGCGCCAATCGGGTCATAATTCCCGAAAAGGATTCCGCCCTGAGGGAGGCCCAGCTTTTGGTCACCCCCAATATCATCGATTTTTTGCCTTTGCTGCCGGATTTTTCCGTCGCCAAAATTGACCC
>DROK01000239.1 GCA_011321895.1 Thermodesulfatator atlanticus | reverse complement strand
CACTTCCGCCAGGGAAAGGAGGGCGTCAATGGTGGCCAGGGCCCTGGCGGTTTCGCGGATCTCGCGCCCCCAGGCAAGCACTTTTTCCCTTAAGGCAAGAAAGATCTCGGCCTCGATCTCCTTGATCCTTTCTTCCGCGGAAAGGACCTTGACCTCGAATTCTTTTAGTTCAGGGGTGACAAAACGTTCGGCCCCGACCAGGGTTTGTTTGCGGATATAATCCTTGGGGACCTTGGCCAGCTGGCTTTTGGAGACCTCGATGTAATACCCGAAGACCCGGTTATACCCGATTTTCAAATTGGGAATGCCGGTGCGCTGGCGTTCTTTGGCCTCCAATTCCGCTAAAAACGAGAGCCCGTCCCTCTTTAGCCGGCGCAATTCATCAAGCTCGGGGTGCACCCCCTCTTTGACAAAGCCCCCTTCACGGAAGCTGCTCGCGGCCTCTTCCGCAATGGTGTCATCGATTTCCTTTACCAGCTCCGGCAGGGCGAAAAGGCTGTTTTTGAGCTGCGCAAACAGGGAAATATCGTCTGGCAGGAGCTCTGTGAACGCGGGAATGGTTTTTAAGGAGGTGGCCAGGGCCAGCAGATCCCTGGGATTGGCCAAGCGGAGGGCCAGACGAGAAAGGAGCCTTTCTAAATCCGAAACCCTTTTTAGTTTTTCTTTGAGTTCTTTCCTGACCGCCGGTTCTTCAACCAGAAAAGCCACCGCCTGAAGCCTTTCTTCGATGCGTTGCTTGTCCCTCAAGGGGTAAAGGAGCCAGTCTTTAAGGAGTCTACCTCCCATGGGGGTAAGGGTGCGGTCAAGGACCCAGATCAGGCTGCCCTTAACCGTCCCGTCAAGGTTATTGCGCAAAAGCTCCAGGTGACGCTTGGTGGTTTCGTCTATCACCAGAAACTGGGAGAGGTGGTAAAAATGCGGGGGTGAAAGGTGGGTCAGGGCCATTTTCTGGGTTTCTTTCACGTAATCCAGAAGGAGGGCGGTGGCCTGGACCGCCTCTTTGGCCTCGGCAAAACCTAGTCCGGCCAGATCGATGACCTTAAATTCCTCTTTGATGAGTTCGGCGGCCTCCCGCAAGGAAAAGGGGGGTTCTTCCCGGTAGGAAAAAAACAGCCGGGGCAGGATCTCTCTGATCTTACTTACCAGGGGGTCTTCTTTAAGCTCCTGGGGCAGAAGTAATTCTTTGGGTTCCAACCGAAACAGCTCATTCAATAGCTCCTCTTCACCCAGGCCTTCGGTGGCCCGGAAAAGGCCGGTAGAAAGGTCAAGATAGGCCAGGGCCCATTTTTTTCCTTTGACCAGCGTGGCCAGGTACTGGTTTTCCTTGGCCTTTAGCGCCTCCTCTTCCACGTTGAGCGCCGGGGTAACGATACGTACCACCTCGCGGCGGACCAGACCCTTTGTCTGGCGCGGATCTTCCACCTGCTCGCAGATGGCCACTTTGTAACCGGCCTCGACGAGGCGGTTGATATAGGGGGCCGCGTTGGCGGCAGGCACCCCGCACATGGGTACCTTTTCCTTGGAGCCCTTGTCCCGGGAGGTAAGGGTGATGTCCAAGAGGCGGGAGGCCAGCTCGGCGTCTTCAAAAAACATTTCGTAGAAATCACCCAGGCGGAAAAAGAGGATGGCGTCGGGGTGTTTCTGTTTTATCTCAAGGTATTGCCGCAACATCGGGGTCAGGCGCGCCATGCCCTAAATTGTAAACCAGCTCTCAGTACTCGGCGACGCCGGGAAAAAAGAGGAGCAAAAAATTTTAGGCTTTACCTCTCTGGTAGACCAAACGCCCAGCCACAATGGTATAAATCGCCTGCCCCCGCATCTCCCACCCGAGGAAGGGAGAATTTTTGCTCTTGGAATGCAGGGTCTCTTCGCTGACCAGCCAGGTGGCTTCCGGGTCAAAAACCGTGACGTCAGCCCTGGCCCCTTCTTTCAAGGTTCCCCCAGGGACCTTGAGAATCCGGGCCGGGGCACAGGAGAAGAGCTCAACCAGACGGGACAGGGAGATCACCCCCCGCCTTACCAGGTTGAGGCCCAAAGGAAGGGCAGTTTCAAGCCCTACCAGCCCGAAGGCGGCCCGCTCGAACTCACAGAACTTTTCAAGGGGACTGTGCGGGGCGTGGTCCGTGGCGATAACGTCGATGACACCCTCGGCGATGGCCTCTTCCACGGCCTGCCGGTCTGCCTCGCTCCGCAGGGGAGGGTTTACTTTGGCGTTGGTATGATAACCCAGGGTGGCTTCTTCGGTAAGGGTAAAATAATGGGGCGCGGTCTCGGCGGTTACCGGAAGGCCTTTTTCCTTGGCCCAGCGAATGAGCTCCACGCCCAGTTTGCTCGAAACATGGGCGATATGGACCGGAGTATGGGTCAACTCAGCCAGCATGATCTCCCGAAAAATGGCGATGGCCTCCCCTTCTACCGGGATACCCCTTAGCCCGAGTTTGGCTGAAGCCAGCCCTTCGTTTACGTGCCCTCCCCGGGCCAGACTGAGGTCTTCGGCGTGGGAAATGACCGGAAGATCAAAATTTTTAGCGTACTCCAAGGCCAGCCTCATGAGGGCGGCTTCTGGTACCGGGCGCCCGTCATCTGAGACCGCCACCGCCCCGGCTTCTTTTAAATCGCCGAATTCGGTAAGACTTTCCCCTTTTTGGCCCTTGGTGATACAGGCCACCGGATAGACGTGGCAAAGATTGGCCTCTTTGGCCTTCTTCAGGATATAGCGGGTGACCTCAGCGTTATCGTTGGGAGGCCGGGTGTTGGGCATACAGGCTACCGCGGTAAAACCACCAGCCACGGCGGCCAGAGACCCGGTAGCAATGGTTTCTTTCCACTCTTCCCCGGGCTCCCGAAAATGGACGTGCATGTCGATAAACCCGGGGGCCACGATCAAACCCTTGCAGGGGAGGATTTCGGCCCCCTCGCCGGGAAGGTCTTTGCCCAGGGCCTTTATGCGGCCCTCTTCAATCAAAAGGTCCAGTGTGGCTTCCAGGCCCTGGGAAGGATCGATGACCAGACCGCCTTTTAAAAGGATCTTCACGCCGTACCTCCCAGCAGGAGTACCAAAAGGGCCATCCTTACCGCCACCCCGTTGGT
>DROK01000238.1 GCA_011321895.1 Thermodesulfatator atlanticus | reverse complement strand
GCAAGTCCCTTTTTCTCTCTCCCCTTCCCTTCGTACGCCTCAATGATGCGCTGGACCAGCGGGTGCCGCACCACGTCCTGCTTGTCAAAAAAGACGAAGGCGATCCCCTCTATCCCCTGGAGCAGCTCTATAGCTTCGACCAGGCCGCTTTTCTTGACCTCCGGAAGGTCTATCTGGGTAATGTCTCCGGTGATTACCGCCCGGGAGCTGTAGCCCAGCCTGGTGAGAAACATCTTCATCTGTTCAGAGGTGGTATTTTGCGCCTCATCCAGGATGATAAAGGCCTCGTTTAAGGTCCGCCCGCGCATAAAGGCCAAAGGGGCCACCTCGATGGCGCCTTTCTGGATGAGACGGGAGGCCTTATCGTAAGGAAGCATGTCGTAAAGGGCGTCGTAAAGGGGCCTCAAGTAAGGGTTCACCTTCTCTACCATATCACCCGGCAAGAAGCCCAGCTTTTCACCGGCTTCTACCGCCGGCCTTACCAGCACGATGCGCTGGATCTCACCCCGCATAAAATAAGAAATGGCCATGGCCATGGCGAGATAGGTCTTTCCGGTTCCCGCCGGGCCTACCCCGAAGACAACGTCGTGGTTGCGAATGGCGTCGATATAAATTTTCTGGTTGATGGTCTTCGGGGTGATGATCTTGCGACCGGAACTCACAAAGACCGTCTCCAGGAAGATATCCTTCAGGTTAGCCAGCGGATTCTGACTTATAATGCGGGTGGCGTACTCCACGTCACTGGGATAAAGGGTATAGCCGGCCTTAAGCAGCCCGTAGAGTTGCTCACAGGTCCGGTCCGCAAGTTCCGTATCAAATCTTTCCCCGGTTATCTGCATTTCGTTGCCCCGGACCTGGATATGCACGTTAAAGGCCCGCTCAATGGTCTTTAAATGAGACCCTTTTTCCCCGTAAAGCCAACGGGCCAAAGCGTTATCTTCAAAAGTGCGCTGGACCGTAATTATTTCGGGATTGGTGGCTACTCTTTCCTTCATACCTCTTCGCTTCACCTCTTATCCTTGGTTTTTCCAAAATTTTAAAATTTTTCTAAATTATAACCGGTAAGAAAGGCTTTTAAAGGGGGCTAGATAGAAATAGGGCTCCTCTGGCGCTTAATCTCAGCCAGTTTTTGGTTATAAAAAGCGATCACTTCCCGGCGAGACAACATGCCCAAGAATTTTTGGGGGGATTCGTCAGCCACCACGGGGAGCTGGTCTATATTGCGCACGGTAAATTTTTGCAGCGCAGAATGAATATCCTCCGAAGGGGTGATGGTAATCACTCGGGGACGGGCAATATCCTTGATGATCAGAAGGTCCCAGAGGGTTTCATCATTCAAATAAGGTCTGACGTCGTTTAACGAGAATATGCCCACGAGTCGACCTTCTTGGTCTACCACCGGAAAATAATGTTGTTCGGTTTGGTGAAATATTTTAACGAATTCCCGAAAAGGCATGTCCTCCGGGATCAGGAGCCACTTTTTACGGGCGGGATCAAAAATATCCTTCACTTTGGTACCGATTAAGACGTCGTAAAAGAATTCACCCCGGTGGGCCGGGGATTCGAATTTGGTGGGGACCTGGCCTTCGTAAAGACTCTGGTATTTCAAAGGCCCGGCCATAAATCTTTGCATAACGTAAGAAATTGTAACCGAAAGGGCCGCGGCCCCCAACACGTGAAAAGCCCCGGTCATTTCGATTACCATGAAGAGGGCAGCCAAAGGGACCCGGGCGGCGGCGCCAAAAACCGAAAGCATCCCGATTACGGCGTAAGGGGCCGGCGGTTGTTGAAAGACGTGGGCCAGCACCCCGCCTAACATGGCCCCTACAAATAGACTGGGGGCAAAGACTCCCCCTGACCCCCCGGAACCTACCGTCAAAGAAAGGGCCAGTATTTTGGTAAAAATCAGTACAAACATGAGGTTTACCGGGATTTTTCCTTCAATCGCCGCCTGGATCCAGGGATAACCCCCTCCGAGCAATTGGGGTAATTTCATCGCAATAAGGCCCAGAAGAAGACCCCCTATGGCCGGTTTAAAGATGTTGGGTATGGGTAGAGCGCGGAACAGGTCTCTTACCCGGTAAAAGACCTCCGGTAAAAAGGAGGCCACCATCCCCGCACAGATGCCCAGACTGGCAAAGGCGAGGTACTGGGAAAGTTCTGTGATATAAAAATCGGGCACCTTGAAAAGCGGGGCCCAGCCCACCAAGAATCCGTTTAAAGCGTAAGCCGTTACCGAAGCCAGGAGGCAGAAAAGGACGGCGTGGGCCTCGATATCTACCTCGCTATAAAGAATACCCACCGAAAACATGGCTGCGCCGATGGGGGAACGGAAGACCGCAGCCAAACCAGCGGCCATACCGATTAACAATAAAAGGCGCGTCTCCGGAACCGAACGTTTGGTAAGGGTGGCGTAAAGAGAGGCGATACCGGCACTTATCTGGACCACCGGGCCTTCACGCCCCGCTGACCCGCCCGAACCGATGGTGACCGCGGAGGCGATCATTTTGACCAGGGGAACACGGGGCCTGATCTTGCCTTCGCTAAAATGAAAGGCCTTGATGGCCGCATCCGTCCCGTGGCCCTCAGCTTCAGGGGCCAGGGTATAGACGATAAGCCCGGAGATTAGCCCGCCCAACGTAGTGCTTATGGGTACCAGATAGGGGGTAAAATCTGGGCCCGGTACCAGCCCGTTAAAACCTACCAGACGTTCCAGAAAAAGATGATGGGCGGTATCTACCAGAAAGGTAAAAACCTGGGCCGAAACGACCCCTATTATGCCTAAAAGGAAGGCGTCGAGAAATAATTTGGTGTATTCTTTTTTCACTTAACTGTGTTGGGATTCCTTTTTTAATTGGTTAAGTCGTCGGTTGTAAAAATCTATTACCTCTCGCCTGCTAATCATCCCCAGAAAACGTTTGGGGTCATCGTCTGCCACCACGGGCAATTGATCGATATTACGAATAGTAAACTTACGCAAAACCGTATTAATATCTTCAGAAGGAGTAGTAGAAATAATGTCTTTTCTGGCAACATCCTTGATTACCAAAATGTCTTTAATATCTTCATTAAACAAGAAAGGACGGATATCATTTATGGAAAAAATTCCTACCAGATTACCTTCTTTATCCACTACCGGAAAATAATGCTGTTCGGTACGGCCAAAGAAGTTCAAAAATTGGCGAAAGGTCATATCCTCAGGGATGGTGGCCCAGGTCTTAGAAGGCTTAAAGATATCTTTGACCTTGATGCCGGCCAAAATATCCGTAAAAAACTCTCCCCGGTGGGCCGGCGAATGGACCGGCGTGGGGACCTGCGATTCGTAGAGGCTACGATAAGGAAGATACTGGGAAAGGGAAGTCTGGATGAGATAGGCCAGCATGACGGAAAGCCCTGCGGCAGGCAAGAGGTGGAACCCCCCGGTGATCTCAACGACGATAAGGCTGTTAGCGATAGGGGCCCGGGCGGCTGCCCCAAAGACTGAGGCCATACCTACCACTACGTAAGCCGCAGGGGGCTGGTCAAAAAGGCTCGCCACAAAGCCCCCCAACATGCCTCCCACGTAAAGGCTCGGGGCAAAATCACCCCCTGAACCACCGGAGCCTACGGTTAAAGAAAAGGCCAGGGCCTTGGCCAGGGACAAAAGTAACATCATGGTGCCGGGTAATTCACCGTCCATGGCCTTTTGTAACCACCCGTAACCTATCCCTAGTACTTGAGGCAAAAAAAGGGCCAGAACACCGAGCAGAAAACCTCCAAGCCCGGGCTTGATAAAAAAAGGAAGGGGCATTTTATCAAAAAAGGAATGGATAGTTCCAAAAATTACGGGAAGAGCCGCCCCCATAAGCCCGCTCAAGATCCCCAGTACGGCAAAAAATAAATATTCGTGGGTCTGAGTAAGGGCCAGATTTTCCGGTAGGGAAAAAAGGGGTTCCCAGCCGGTAAAAAAACCGGTGAAGGCGTAAGCCACCACCGCGGAAATAAGACAGTAAAGCAGGGCCCGGGATTCAAATTCAATCTGGCTGTAGAGGACCTCAATGGCAAAAAAGGCGCAGCCAATAGGAGACCGGAAGATGGCTGAAAGGCCCGCCGCCATACCCATGAGCAGAAGAAGGCGCCGCTCATGGGGAGGGCGTTTGGTCAGATGGGCGTAGATAGCCCCGATCCCAGAACCGATCTGGGCGGTAGGACCTTCCCTTCCGGCAGATCCCCCGGAGCCCAAAGTGACGGCGGAGGCGATCATCTTGACGAAAGGGACCCGGAAACGCACCCGGCCTTCTTCAAAATGAAAGGCCCTGATAGCCGCGTCCGTACCGTGCCCCTTGGCTTCGGGCGCCAAAAACTGGACAATGAGACCGGAAATAAGGCCGCCTACGGTGGTTACCACCGGGATTAACAGGAGGCCATAGGGGCCGACCCATTCCTGCAGACTCCCCCCTTCATTAGGAAGCCCGGGAGGGCGATAATGGGCCAGTTTCACCAGGAAAAATTCCTGAGAAAGATCAACCAGGTGGGCAAAGACAAAGGCGGCTACCGCGCCCACCAGCCCCATTAGCACCGTATCAGCAAGGAGCCAAAGATGGCGTCTCTCCAAAGGGCCCCCACCTGTCTTCAGAGTCTTCTGGCCTTATAGCCTGTTCACGCTCGCTATGCAACAATTCACCCGGATCGATGGGTTAACTTTTTCTCAAAAGGCGGGCGATGGTAGTATGAAGTTCCCGAAAGCTATATGGCTTGCGTAGAAAATCCTTTATTCCCAGTGTTTCTAAGGAAGAAAGGTCCAGGTATTGGCCACTGGAAACTATTATGCGAATGCGCGGATCAATTTCTTTAAAGGCCTTCAGGAGCTCGTGTCCGTCAAGAGAACCTTTAAGGTGAAAATCTACGATAACAAGATCGAAGGGTTTGCCTTCATTGAGAGCACAACGATAAATCTCTAGCCCTTCATTTCCGGTGGTGGCTTCTGCCACATCAAAACCAAGGACTTCCAACATCTCTTTTAAGCCCTCTCTCAGCTGTTTTTCATCTTCTACGATTAAAATCCGTCCATAAAATTCCGCACACCGGACCGTGTTATTGGTTTCTTTATATTCTTCGGTTTTTTGCTCTTTTTCTTTGGCAGGAAGAAAAATTTCAAAAAGGGCCCCTCCGTTAGGAGACCCCTCCACCCTGATTTTTCCACCGTGATTCTTGATAATCGAATATACCGTGGCTAAACCCAGGCCTGTTCCGGTTTCTTTGGTAGTGAAAAAGGGATGAAAAATCTTATCCCTGATATGAGCTGGGATCCCTGGGCCTTCGTCAGCGACTGAAACGTATAAATACAACCCTGGTTTGAGCTCTGGATCTTCGTTAATTTCTACCACCGAAGTTTTAACCCATATTCGACCTTTGCCTCCCATAGCCTCGATAGCATTTAGAAACAAATTTTGAAATACTTGTAATAATTGATGTCTATCGCCAATAACACAACAAAGATCAGGGGGAAAATCTAAAATTAATTCACAACTGGTTCCTTTAAAAGTTATTTCAGCTGCTTCTTTAATAATAGGTGGCAAACTTATTTTCTGTTTTTTAGGCAAACTACCCTTAGTTATTGACAAAAGTCTCGAAGTAAAATCCTTTCCTTTCAAACAAAGCTTTTTTGCTTTTTCTACATAGTTAGAACATTGATCAGGTTTCAGTAATGCCATTTCTAGATATGAAAGAATAGCAGCCAATAGATTATTAAAGTCATGAGATAATCCACCAGCAGTCAAAGCAAGAATTTCTAAACGACTTAATAATTCCTGTCTTTCTTCGAGAACTTTTTCTTTGGTTATATCTTCTATAATGGCAAGAAAATTGATATTGTTTTCGTCTTTAATGGCTGAAAATAAAATGCGTGCATAAAAACTTGAACCATCTTTTCTTGTAAGAATCAATTCCTTTTTGATTGGAAAATTCAAATTATCCGATATCTCTTCAAATATTTCTAATTCGCTACCATATAGATCTTCCAGTGAATATCCTGTCATTTCAGAATAAGCCTTATTAAAATATTGGACCCGTTTATTAGAATCAACCAATACAATACCTACAGGAGACTGAGATACCGCTAATGCAAACTTTTTTAACTCTGAAGATAAGGCT
>DROK01000237.1 GCA_011321895.1 Thermodesulfatator atlanticus | reverse complement strand
GCGATATTTATTACCGGCCGTTAAGTTTATGCGTTAGGAAAAGTGGACGGATCCTGCACGTGATAGTCCCAGAGAAACGATCTAATTATTCCCGCCGGGCGCTCAGGATGAAGACGGGGTTTTCGGCTGAAAGGATGTGAGCCTGGTTGGGAAGTTCCTTGCCCCGGGCTCCCCACAGGGCTTCAAAATCGGTTTTAAAACCCTTTTCCTTAAAAAAGCCCACCGCCTCAAGTAAATGTTCTAGACACACGAAATGGGCCACGATCCTGGTGGTAGTTTTAAGTTTTTCCAAGAAAAGTCTTTCCTCGGCCAGGATGTCCCTGAAGCCACCTCCGATAAAGACCAGATCAGGTGAGGGTAGGGTCTTAAGGGCCTCTTTGATGGGCTCCATAAGCAAAGAGACGTTATCCAGCTTAAAACGGGCGATATTCCGGACACAAAGCTTTGCCCTCTGCGGATCTTTTTCTACGAGATAGGTCTGGCCCCGGTAACAGAGACCAGCCAGCTCAAGTCCCACGGCCCCGCTTCCAGCACCTAGGTCCCAGACCACCGCTTCTTTAAAAGGTTTGAGTTTGGAGATGGCCACGGCCCGCAGGTAACTTTTGGTTATGAGGCCTTTTTCGTGAAAAAAGGCCTCTTCAGAAAGCCCAAATGACAGGTGGCGGGGGCAGGCTGGTTTCAACAGGACCATGACGTTTAAAGGAGAAAAGGCTTGCTTGCTCACTTCCTCTAAGTCCATTTCCCGTATTCTTTCTTCGGCAAGCCCCAGGTTTTCGCAAACAAAGGCCCGGCCCGTCACCCCTTTATTCACGAGGTAGCTTGCGATGGCGGCGGGGGTATTTTGGGGATCGGTAAAAAGGGCCACTTTTTCGTACGGAGAAATTTCCAGGTGGAGGTTTTGGGGTCTTCGACCGTGGAGCGAGATAATGCGTGCGTCTTCCCAGGAGATCTTCAAACGGGCAAAGGCGAGCTGAAAGGCCGTCGGGGCCGGGTAAAAGGCAAGCTTTTCCCGGGGGATGAATTCGAGAAGCTTCCTGCCTATGCCGAAAAAGAGAGGGTCACCACTGGCCAGCAGGGCCACTTCCTGGTCCTGATGGGTCTTTAAAAAATCTAAGACCTTAGCCAGGGGGGTTATTTTGATCTTGGGCCCGGAAAAATCAGGGAAGGCCGCCAGGTGTCTTTCTCCGCCCACCAAAAAATCCGCCCCTTCGATCAGGGCCAGGTGCGCAGGCGGGGTAAGGGGCCGGCTATGAAACCCGATCACGTGGATCATATTCCGCCTCACCTGCCACGGTGCCGTCAAAATCTAAGAAGATGGTCTTTACCCTGAGTGGCGCTCCGGCCATGAGCCCGGCTTTTTCAGCCGCCGCCAGACAAAGTTTTTGTGCCAATAAGGCAGCCAGCTTTCGGTCCTGGTTCTTTAGGGTTTCCCAGAAATGTCGAGCCGTGTTGGCTTCCTTAAGCTTGGGCCAGAGGTCCTCGCCGCCTCCTGTTTCCCGAACCAGCTGCAACAAATAATCCAGGGGCACTTCGCCGTACTTGGCGTGGGTGTTGCGCATGCCCTTGGCTACCTTGGCCAGTTTGCCGATCATGAGGGCCAAAACCACCCGCGCAAACCCGTTTCTTCGGGCCGAACGCAGGGCAAACCCTACGAAATCCCCGATCTGTACGAAGGCTTCCTCGGGCCAAGAGCTAAATATCTTCTGACAGAAGGCCTCAGACCGCCCTCCCGTGGTCAGCACCACTTCCTCAAGACCCAGGGCTCGGGCCACGTGGAAGGCCTTGACAATGGAGGCCTTGTAGGCCGCGGTGGAAAACGGAATAACCACCCCTTTGGTCCCCAGGATGGAAAGCCCTCCTTTTATGCCCAAACGGGGATTCAGGGTATATCTGGCCAGTTCTTCTCCGCCGGGGATAGAGACCGTGACCTTCACCTTGCTTTTTAAAAAAGCAGGCCCCAGGACTTCCTTGATCACGTTCTTCATCATGCGCCTGGGTACCGGGGTAATGGCCGGCTCTCCCAGAGGAAGCCCCAAGCCGGGTTTGGTGACGATACCAACCCCTTCTCCGGCCATCAGGATCACCTCGCCGTGGCCAGGAAGGATCTCTGCTTCCACCACGATCTCCGCCCCGTTGGTAACGTCCGGGTCATCTCCGGCGTCTTTGATGACCGAGGCCCTGGCCTTGCGACCGTTTGCGGTAAGAGAAGAAAGGCTAAACTCGGCCTCCAGGCCAATAGGGAGCCGAATTTTTACTTTCGCAGGAAAATTTCCCTTTAAGGCCAGGAGGGCGGCTTTTAGGGCGGCGGTAGCACAGGCCCCGGTCGTATAACCGAGGCGGCCCTTAAGGTGACGTGGTAGACGCATTTTCGTAGGCAGCCAGGCCCAAAAGGGCGTTTACCAGGGCGGCGGCGACTGGAGAGCCTCCCCTGGTGCCCCGCAGGGTGATAAAGGGGCTTCTTTTTCGGGCCAGCTCTTCTTTGACTTCCGCGGCCCCCACCAGCCCCACCGGCACCCCGATGACCAGGGCCGGGGGGTTTGGCCCCTCCATAGCCTCAAGTAAAGGGAGGAGGGCCGTGGGGGCGTTTCCCACCACGCAAATTTTGGGACCAGGAAACGTGAGGGCCTTTTCCATGGCCACGAAAGCCCGGGTTAGCCCCTTACGGCGGGCCACCAGACCTACCTCCTCTTCACGAAAAATGGGAACGGATCCT
>DROK01000236.1 GCA_011321895.1 Thermodesulfatator atlanticus | reverse complement strand
GGAACCGGTTGAGCCTGGCACCAATCTGGCCGCTATCAAAGCCGGGGCCGATATCCTGGCCCACCCGGGGATGATCTCTGAAGAAGAAGTCAAGCTGGCGGCGGAAAAGGGGGTCTTTCTGGAACTTTCCGGACGCAAAGGGCATTGCCTGGCCAACGGGCACGTGGCCTCCCTGGCACGCAAATATAAGGCCCCACTGGTGATTAATTCCGACGCCCACGCCCCTTCGGATTTCATGACGGCGGAAATGGCCCAAATGGTCGGTCTGGGCGCGGGGCTTTCTCCCGAAGAAATAAAAAACCTCTACGCATCGGCCCGCACACGCTTCCTTCAGCCCTAAGTTTGGCTTTGCCAAAAGCCCAAAATTACGTTAATTAGCTCAGCTAAGGCTTAATTTGCCCAAGGAGGGCCTTATGGAGAAAAAGATAAACCACGTCCTGATTGCCAACCGCGGGGTCCCTGCCGTCCGTATCATGGACACCTGCCGAGACCGGCGCATAAAGACCACCGCTGTTTACAGCAACGCCGACCGGCTGGCCTACCACGTCCGCCTGGCTGACCAGGCGGTGTGTATCGGGGAGGCGCCTCCGCTTGAGTCATATCTGAATATGGAAAAGATCATCGGCGCTGCCCTTAAGGTTGGGGCCGACGCCATCCATCCAGGCTGGGGGTTTCTGGCGGAAAACGCGGATTTTGCCGAGATGGTCGAAGACGCGGGCCTGATATGGATTGGACCTCCCCCCAAAGTAATCCGCGCCATGGGAGATAAGGTCCAGGCCAAAAAGTACGCCAAGCAAGCCAACGTCCCCACCATCCCCGGCATCGACAACGTAAAAGACATTGAAGAAATCAAGCGCTGGATCAGGGAAGAGAAAGTCGACTTCCCCATCATGCTTAAAGCCGCCAAGGGTGGTGGGGGGAAAGGCATGGTCAAGGTAGAGTCCGAGGAGCAGCTCCCCCTGGCCTTCAACCAGGCCAAATCAGAGGCCATGAAGGCCTTCGGCGACGATGCCCTGCTGGCTGAAAAATACATCCAAAAAGGCCGCCACATCGAAGTGCAAGTGGTGGCGGACAAACACGGCAAAGTGGTCCACCTTTTTGAGCGCGAATGTACCCTCCAGCGCCGCAACCAGAAAATCATCGAAGAGGCCCCGTCCCCTTCCATAGACGAAGACCTGCGGGAAGAGATATGTTTCACCGCGGTACGCCTGATGCGGGAGATCGGTTACGCCTCGGCGGGCACGGTGGAGTTCATCTTTGACTCCGCCACCAACAAATTCTATTTCCTGGAAGTTAATACCCGGCTCCAGGTGGAACACGGGGTCACCGAACTCATTACCGGTCTTGACCTGGTCTCCCTTATGCTTGACGTGGCTGAGGGCAAAAAGCTCCCGATCAGACAGTCCGAGATCAAGGCCAACCGCTGGGCGCTGGAAGTCCGCCTGAACGCGGAAGACCCCATCAATTTCAATCCTTCTTTCGGGACCATTACCCGACTCCAGCTCCCCCAGGGCCCGGCTGTCAGAATCTCTCAGGGCGTCTACGAGGGAGCAGACATTCCCCCCTATTACGACTCGCTTATCATGCTCATCATGACCGCCGGGCAAAACCGGGAGGCCGCCATAAGGACCATGGACCGTGCGCTTGGGCGAGACCTGCGGGTCGAAGGGGTGAAAACCATTGCTCCCCTGCTCTTGGCCATCATCAGACACCCTTCCTTCCGTGCCGGACATTTTTCCACCACCTTCATTGAGGAACACATGGACGAACTGGTGGCCATGTTCAAAGAAAAGAGCACGGAAGACGAAGTCCTCAAAATAGCCAAGTTTGTGGCCAGGGTCTCTGCCCTTGGCCCGCAACCCTGGATGTAAGGAGTGCGGAGATGTGGAACATCGTAAAACCAGGCATGACCCCTAAAGAAATAGTAAAGACCCTGCGGGAATTAGACGGGGTAATGTTCACTTCTACCGGCATGAGAGACGCCGGTCAATCGGACTATAAAAACCGACACCGTATCTACGACCTGGCTACCCTGGCACCTTACTATGAAGAAATGGGGCTTTTTAGTGCGGAATGCCACGGGGGCGCCAGATGGCACGTGGGCATCATGAACCGCCGGGAAGACCCCTTCGAGGAGATCCGCATTCTGCGGGAAAAGATGCCCTCGGTGCTGCTCCAGACCTTGATCCGGGAGACCAACCTCTGGGGCTACCGCCCTTACCCCAAAAACGTAATCGAATACGTGGTGGCCCGGGTCGATATCGACGTCTGGCGTTGTTTTTCCTTTTTAAATGACATCCGCAACATGCGCACCGTGGCGGAAATCGTCATGAAACGGGGCCGCCTCTTTGAGCCGGCCATCTCCTTTACCCAGGCTGACTGGACTACCGACGAATACTACCTCTCGGTGGTGGATGAAATAGTTTCTCTGTGCGGCGGGATAGACGAAATTATTCTCTGCATCAAGGACATGGCCGGGGTAGGGAGCCCCAAACGTATCGCCCAGCTTATCGACGCCATTAAACAGAAATATCCCGACCTGGTCATCCACTACCACCGGCACACCACCGACGGGCTGGCCTTGCCCGCGTATTTGGCTGCGGCGCAAGCCGGGGCCAAAATTTTGGACGTAGAAGAGGACTCTTTGACCAGGTTTTACGGGCAGCCCCCCATTCTGGGGGTCCACGCCTACCTGGAAGAAGCCGGGGTCAAGGTCCACTTAAACCGGGAGGCCGCCGAAGGGGCGGTTCAGAAGGTAAGAGAGTGGATCAACCAGTACGCCTGGGCCGAAAGCCCCTTCAAAGGGCTTGACCACAACGTGACCAAGCACAAGATGCCCGGCGGGGCCTTCCCCAGCTCTTTTGAGCAGGCGGAAAAGGGAGGCTTCCTGCACCTCATGCCCCAGATCCTGCGGGTGATGTCCCTTTACAACCGCATCGTCAAATATTTCGACGTCACCCCTGGGTCCCAGATCACCTGGGTCACCTGTTCGGGTATGGTGAATAAATACGCGAAGGAAAGGGGCCTTAAAGGCGTCGAACACCTGATCCGGTTGCTTACCAAGTTCGTGGAAGAGGTGGACCAGGACCTTGATAAAATGGAACCCTGGGAAAGGGAAGAACTCCTCACCATCTTCCGCAACGCCCCGGGTGATTTCAAGAACCTGATTCTCGGGAAATACGGGCGGTTACCCCAGGGCTGGCCGGCAGACTGGGTCTATCAAAGTGCTTTTGGCGAGGAATGGCAGGAAAAGATCAAAGAACGTACCGACAAATCGCCCCTTGAGACGGTAAAACCCGACGACTTAGACAAGCTCCGCAAGGAACTGGAAGAAAAAATAGAACGCAAACCCACTGAAGAAGAATTCATCCTTTACCTCATGCACCCCAAAGACGCGGTGGAATACATCAAGTTCCGGGATGAATACGGCCAGGCGCCGCTGGTCCTGCCCACCAATGTCTGGCGTGAAGGACTCAAAAAACCGGGAGACAAGGTGGAATTTGAACTCAACGGCAAACCCTACACCATTGAACTGGTCTCCGTGGGGGCGGAACATGAAGGGCTCATCCACGTGGTGATGAAAGTAAATAATAAGACCCGGGTTTATACCGTAGAAACGCCCCGGGCCAAGAAGAAAGAGGTTAAAAAGGCGGTAGGGCCTAACCAGATCGGGGCCCCCATTAGCGGAAACGTCTGGCGTATCGGTAATCCCGAACGGGGCAGCCTCAAAGTGGGAGATATCGTACACAAAGGGGAGGAGATCGCCAATATCGAAGCCATGAAAATGGAAAACGTGGTAGTGGCTCCTTTTGACGCCCAGATTACCGCCATCCACGTAAAGCTAAATGATACCGTGGAAGAAGGTCAGCTTATGTTTGAACTGAAACCCCTGGAAGGGTAAACAAATTCGGTGAAACTCGTTGAAACAAAAAGCGGGGCGTAACGCCCCGCTTTTTGTTTTATTTCTCCTTGGCTTCCAGCAGGAACTTTAGCCAGTCGGCCATCTGCTGCAGGTTCTTGTTGAGGTACCACCGGCCGTTAGCAAAGGCGCCGTAATCCGCACCCCCCATGGCCGCAGCAAAACGGGTGGAGTTGGCGTAAAAGAGCCATTGTTCGACCCACATCTTCTCAATGGCCTCGTCGAAGATGCTGGCCGGAAGCCCCTGCGCTACCCCTTTGTTCCAGGCTTCCAGCAAGATCTGGGTAGCAGCCAGGGTCTGTTTGTTCGTGGTCTCGATGGCCTTCTCGAATTTGGCAAAGAAACCGTCTACCCAGCTGGTACCGTGGCAGGCCAGACAGACCTTCTTCATCTTCGCCGTACGCGCCGCCATCTCTTTCTTATCGATCAGGAATTCCGCCACCGGTTCCCCGGTAAGTTCGGTGGGCAAGGGAAGGCCAGCTTTGTTTTTGATCTTGGTGGTATCAGGTTCTTTGGGATGCGGGTGGGCGTAAATCAAACCAAAAATACGCCAAGCGCTCCGGTCGTTCATTTGGTGCGTCCGTTCTGCCACCACGTTTCCTTCAGCATCTACGATAAGACTGGCGTGACAGGTGGCACAGGTAGGGGCGGAGAAATCTTTCCCCACCGTCCAGGGCACTGCGTCAAAATTCCACTGGTGTTTGGCAGAAGAGAAAATATTCCCGTGCTTGCTCACCATGTAGACTTTGTAAGCAGGTACATCCGGTCCCTTATGACACTCTGCACAGGTGTAGGGTTTGCGCGCCACCGCGATGGAAAAGGAATGCCTCGGGTGGCAGGAAGAGCAGGAGCCCTTTGAACCGTCTGGATTGATGCGTCCCACACCGTTGTTGGGCCAGCCAGAAAGCACAGGAAACGTCATCTCTCCCATCTCCGTTTCCCGGGTGGCCATACCCTTCACTTCTACTTTGGTGCCGTGACAGTAAAGGCAGGCGTCAGCCTGGGTCTCAAGGGCCGGCTTTTCGTAGACGAGTTTTCCGTCTTTAAAGACCTGGGGTCCCAAAGAGGTATCTAAAAGGCCGTGGTAAACGGGATTTTTCTTAAGATTGGCGTAAGCGTGAGACATTATGTTTTTCTCATACTGGGCCACCTCCACCGGGTGACACGTCTGGCAATCTTTCGGCGTGACCACCACGTGCACCTTAAAACCGTTGTGCTCAAAGGTATCCTTATGGCTTTCGGGATTCATGGTATGACATTCGGCACAGCCCACCACCACCTCTGCCAGTCGGGAAGGTACCCTCTCGGCGCTCATGCGTCGGGCAAGCTTTTCTTTCCCTAGGGCCTTACGCGGAGTTACCTGGGCGTGCAAACTCTTTTTCCAATCCGCTACGATGCCAGGCGTTACCGTTTCGTGACAGGAAAGACAGGCCTCCGTGGCCTCACTTATTTTGGCCCAAACCCCTGAGCTAACCCCTAAAACCAGTAGCATCACCAAGAGAAACCACCACACACCCCGTCTCATAATTCCCCCTCCTCTTGAAGATTTTTGGCGGGGGGAAATCCCCCCGCTTTCCATTATTCAACGTCAATGACGATTTCGGCGCTGTTTACCAGAATGGGCTCATATTCGGATTGAGGCAGGTTGAAGAATTCTCCTACAGAGCTTGGAATCTGCGCGTAGAAAAGGTTGGCTTTGATGGTAATGGGCCCTTTGGCCCCTGCAGGAATTTGAAATTCATAATTTTCGATCTTGGTTTCCCTGGGGCCAATGCGGTAATCAACCAGATCGTTTTTGGCAGTGTACCACTGGCAGATGGTCATCCGTCCTTTGGGGTCGAAGAAAGGCCGCCTGAAGATCCTGGCCCCGGCCGGCACGTTTCCGTCGCGCTTGAGCCCTTTGAAATCCTTAAGTTCCATTATTTCACCGATGGCAAAGTAGGCGTAGGCATTGGGGTCAGCGATGGTATATTCTTCACCCTTGAAGCCCTTCTTCTTAACCGGGAGGTGCCAGCTCTTGCCGTTGGCGTCGATGGCCCACACCTCAAGCCAGAGCATCCTCTCTTCCGCAGAACCGGAAGGGATCTTGTGACCAGCCTTACCGTTAAAAAGCTCGGCCCGAATTTTGATGCGGTCTCCAGGAGAGGCCTTCTTCTTGTTTACGTAGAGGGCAAGATCAATGGCCCCCGCCAGCTTGGTGGGGGAATGGGAGCCGTGAAAGACGTGGTGCGCTATATCCGCCCGTTTGGGCCCCATGGTAGCTGCTTTGCCCGGTGCGCGGTACATGTGGCAGTCCTGACAGACCACTCCTTCTTTAGCGTAAGGTCCGGCCTTCCATTCCCGGTAGGTCTCCTTGACCCAGGCCCCGTAAGGGCTGGCTTCGTCGTGACAGGTAGCGCAAAATTCGGCAGATTTAATAAAATCCGATTGTTTTACTTTGTGCCCCATCGGCCTGGCATCAGCCCGTGGCCCCATCTTGGTCTTACCAGGCTGAATGATGTAACTGAAATTAAAGGGCTCTTTTTTGGTAGAACCGGTAATGTTATGACAGATTTCGCAGGAGACCCCCTCGTTCGCCCTGGTTCCAGCGGAGGCCTCTTTGGGCGGGATATCACCGGCCAGAAAAGCAAGGGGCGCATGACAACCGATACAGCCGGCTTTTACGCCGGCCACCCTGGGTTCTTTTAAAGCGTGCGGCAAGGCCAGTTTGAAATATTCGACCTGGTCCCACTCATGGGTAAAGGCCTGCGCCATCAAACTCTCTTTCCATTCCT
>DROK01000235.1 GCA_011321895.1 Thermodesulfatator atlanticus | reverse complement strand
GGGTGGACGATCATTCCACCTTCGGCACCGAGGTAAGCCCCCGCGCCGCGCTTATGTTCTCGCTCTCCGAGACTCTGCGCTTAAGGGCCCAGATTGGGCGCTCTTTTAAATCCCCCACCATCCGCCAGCTCTACTACCGGGAGCCCTTCCTGCATCACAGCTATTGGATCAAATCAAACCCGGATCTGGATGCCGAGACCTCCTGGGGAGAGAGTTTATCCCTTGAGAAGCTCCTCCCTTACGACTCCTCTCTGACCTTGACTCTTTTCCGCCACGACGTAGACGACATGGTGGTACGGGTAGAGACCGAGGAAGAAATAGCAGGCTATCCGGTCAGGACCTATGAAAACGTAGAGGAGGCCTATACGCAGGGGTTAGAGGCAAGCCTTAAAGGAGCCCCGCTTCCCTGGTTGAGATTTTCTCTGAGTTATACCTACCTTGATACCGAGAATAAAGATCAGGACAAGGACCTTCCCTATTGCCCACGGCACACCCTGGCTTTTCGCCTGGGTTTGAAAGGGCCGCAGGGCTTTTCCCTGGAGTTCGGTACCCAGTACACTGACGAGGTCTATACCAACGTCTCCAATACCAAAAAGATCGACGATTACTGGCTAACAGACCTCAAGCTTCAAAAAGACCTCAGGGATAAGGCCTGGCTCTTTCTTGAGGTCGATAACCTTTTTGACACAGACTACGGTGAGCCCAGCCGGGACTGGGCCGGGCGGACTATCTTTGTGGGAATAAGGTCCAAATTCGGCTTTTAAGGAGGAAGAGATGAAAAAGACAGGTATTTTTTGGTTCTTTGTTTTGGGACTTTTCCTGACCACACAGGCCAGGGCACATTTCCTCTGGGTAAACCCCCGGGCCTACCATCTGGAGACCGGAGAAGAGCTCGTCTTCACCCTGGGTTTTGGTCACCATTTCCCGGGTCCGGGCGGAGACTTCCTGGAAAAAAGTCTTCTAAAAGAACTGATTATTATTACGCCCTCTGGAAAACGCCTGGTAGTGGAAACCGGGGCCTACCCTATCCTCTTTAAAACCCCTGCCCTTCTGAAAGAAGGGACGTATCTAGTAGTGGCAGAAAAGAAGCCCGGTTTTTTCAGCAAGACCGCCCACGGTTTTTTCCGTAAGCCCAAAAACGAACTAGAAGACGTCATAGAGTGTAAATTTTCAAAGCGTTATGCCAAGGCCCTGATCACCGTGGGCAAAGCCAAAGGTGAGCTCTACCGCCAGGTTTTGGGACAGGAACTCGAAATAATCCTTTTAAAGGATCCTAACTCTCTGCGAGTTGGGGACGAACTCCCCATAAAAGTCCTTTACCAGGGGAAACCTTATCCTAAAGCCCAGGTGCTGGCCACCTATGAGGGTTTTTCTCCGCGGGAAAAATCCTACTTTTCCTTTGCGGTACGCACTAACGCCCGCGGAGAGGCAACGCTCAGGCTTGATCATCGAGGACCCTGGCTCATCAAGGTAAGCAAAATCAACCCTTACCCCGAGAAAGAGATCTGCGATGTGGAAACCCTGGTGGCCACTTTTACTTTTGAGCTGCCTTAACCTGGTCCTGGTCTTTGCCTCAAGCCCCCTGGCTCATGGGGTCAGGGGGCGTTTCTATCAGGGGCCTTTCCTCGGCCTTGAAGCCACCTATTCCGACGGTACCCCCATGAGCTACGCCCGGACAAAAGTCTTCTACGACCGGGAAAAAATCCCCTTCCAAACGGGGGTAACCGACCGCAACGGCCGTTTTCTTTTCGCCCCGGACCGCCCGGGGCGCTACCGCGTAATCGTGGAAGATGGCGAGGGTCACCGGCTGGAAATGGAGCTTACAAGCCAAAAGGCCGCCCAAAGCCCTGCCAAGAACCTCAGAAACTTTCTTATCCTTAGTGGCCAGACCTTCCTTGGCCTGATCTTAATTTTTATCTTCTTCAAAGCCCTAAAAAG
>DROK01000234.1 GCA_011321895.1 Thermodesulfatator atlanticus | reverse complement strand
TTCAGGATATAGCGGGTGACCTCAGCGTTATCGTTGGGAGGCCGGGTGTTGGGCATACAGGCTACCGCGGTAAAACCACCAGCCACGGCGGCCAGAGACCCGGTAGCAATGGTTTCTTTCCACTCTTCCCCAGGCTCCCGAAAATGGACGTGCATGTCGATAAACCCGGGGGTCACGATCAAACCCTTGCAGGGGAGGATTTCAGCCCCCTCGCCGGGAAGGTCTTTGCCCAGGGCCTTTATGCGGCCCTCTTCAATCAAAAGGTCAAGTGTGGCTTCCAGGCCCTGGGAAGGATCGATGACCAGACCGCCTTTTAAGAGGATCTTCACGCCGTACCTCCCAGCAGGAGTACCAAAAGGGCCATCCTTACCGCCACCCCGTTGGTTACCTGTTCCAGGATGACGCTGCGGGGATCATTTTCAAGCTCCGGGTGTAACTCAACGCCCCAGTTTACGGGACCCGGGTGCATCAGCAAACAATCCGGCTTGGCCAAGGCCAGACGTTCGGCGTTAATCCCGAACTGACGCGCGTATTCCCGTAAAGAGGGAAAGAGGTCCTTTCCGTGCCGTTCTTTTTGTACCCGCAGGGCCATAACCACGTCTGCCCCTTCAAGGGCTTCTTCCAGGCGGTAACAGACCTTGGCCCCCAGGGCCTCTCTGGCGGAAGGGAGCATAGTAGCCGGTCCTGAAACGTATACTTCCGCCCCCATCTTTTTGAAGCCACAGATCCCCGAATGGGCCACCCGGCTGTGACGAATATCCCCGATGATAGCCACCTTTAACCCGGCCAGGGTGCCCTTTTTTTCTTTTACCGTGAGGAGGTCCAGGAGGGCCTGGGTGGGATGGGCGTGAAAGCCGTCTCCGGCGTTGATCACCCTGGTCCCGGCTACCTGGGCGATAAAATGGGGTGCTCCGGCCATGGAGTGTCTGATGACGAAGAGATCAACCCCCATGGCCTTAAGGTTTAACACGGTATCCAGTAACGTCTCTCCCTTTTCCACGCTGCTCATACGGGCGGTAAAGTTAAAGACGTCTGCGGAAAGGATCTTGGCCGCCCGTTCAAAGGAAAGTCTCGTCCTGGTACTGGGCTCAAAAAAAAGGTGGGCCACCAGTTTTCCTCGCAAAGTGGGGACCTTGGGAATAGGTCTGGTAAGGATTTCCTTAAGGTTGGCGGCTGTTTCAAGGATATAAGAAATATCCTCAGGGGTGAGTGCAGAAATATCCAGTATGTGGTGGTGTCGAAATTCCATGGCAGCCCCTGGCCTCGGCAAAGGGATACCAAAAGGCCAGGGACTGGTCAAGAAACTACTTAATTTCCCCGGAAAGGGCGGTGAAATCTATGTTCCGGCTGGCCAATTCTCGGTCAATCATAAAGAGGGCTTCCGGAGAATCCTTCACCAGGCGCATCTGCGCCACGATGTTGCCGAAGGAATCTTCCTCCTCCACCTGCTCGGTCACGAACCACTGGAGAAAGATCTGGGAGGCGTGGTCCTTTTCGGCCTGGGCCAGTTCCATGAGGTTATTGATCTTCTTGGTCACTTCTCGTTCGTGGGCCAGGGCAAATTCCATTACCGCCAGGGGTGATTCCCATTCGGTAGGGGGTTGGTCAATACTTTGCAGCGTGACCCGCCCCCCTCTTTCGTTGATGAAATTGTAAAATTTCATGGCGTGCATGGATTCCTCGATGGCCTGGGCCTTCATCCACTTGGAAAAGCCCGGCAAATTGACACTGTCAAAATAAGCCGCCATGGAGAGGTAGAGATAAGCGGAATAGAATTCCCATTTTAGCTGTTCGTTAAAGGCCTTTTCCATCTTTTCGCTAAGCATTTTTGACCTCCTTTATTGGGTAGTTTTTCAAAGCTTCTTTAAGGGCCTCATAAAGGGCGTCTATTTCCCGGTAGGCGATTATCAAAGGGGGCGTAAAACGCAAGATACGGTCTTTAATACAGGTGACCAGGATGCGTTTCTTTTCAAAGAGGTACTGGAAAACCGGCCCTGCCGGTACGCTAAGCTCCATACCCCACATAAGCCCCAGACCCCGCACCTCCTTGACCAATTCGGGGAAATCCTCCTGCAAACTTTGCAGCCGCTGGGCCAGAGAACGCCCCTTTAAGGTTACTTCTTTTAAAAAATCTTCTTTAAGAATTGTTTTTAACACCGCATACGCCGCGGCGCAACAGACCGGATTCCCGCCGAAGGTAGAGGCGTGGGTCCCCGGCTCAAGGGCCGCCATCACCTCTGCTCGTGCGAGCAGAGCCCCCAGCGGAAGGCCTCCGGCCAACCCCTTGGCCAGGGTCATGGCGTCTGGTTCTATTTCGTAATGTTCATAGGCGAAGAGTTTGCCCGTACGTCCGATACCGGTCTGGATCTCGTCAAAGATGAGTAAGGCCTTTTTTTCGTCTGCCAGCCGGCGGGCGGTGGCCAAAAACTCCCGCGTAAGGGGAATCACCCCCCCTTCCCCCAAAATGGGTTCGAGGAGGATGGCACAGGTCTTTTCTGATACGGCTCCTTCTAGGGCCTTAAGATCGTTGGGGGGTACGTGCCGAAAGCCCGGTACCAGAGGCTCAAAACCCTGCCAGTAAAGGGATTGTCCCGTGGCGGAAAGGGCGCCGTACGTCCGTCCATGAAAGGAGTTTTCCAGGGCCACGATCTCGTATTTTTCAGGACCGAAATTTTTCCAGGCGTAACGTCGGGCAAGCTTGAGGGCCGCCTCAACCGCCTCCGCCCCGCTATTACAAAAGAACACCTTCTCCGCAAAGGAATGGGTGCAGAGTAGTTGGGCGAGTTTGGCCTGGGGTTCGGTCCAGTAAAGGTTGGAGACGTGGATAAGCTTTTCGGCCTGGCTACAGACGGCCTCCACCACCGGTGCCGGCGCGTGCCCCAGGGCGCAGACCGCTATCCCCGCGCAAAAATCCAGATATTCCCTCCCTTCTTCGTCATAGAGCCGGGAACCCTTACCCCTCACGAAGGCCACGGGCAGGCGTTTATAGTTGGCGGCCAGATAAATCTCACCCAGGTCTTTTAAATAACCCATGCGCTCCCCCAAATTTTGAAAATTTAGTTTTGGTCTGACTCCGATTTAAATTTTGATTTTCTAAAAAATTCTAATATTTTCTCTGTTTCTTTCCTGTAATTGACTTTTATTTTCCAAAAAAATTTCTTTTTGCTTTACATTATTTTGCCGATGATTATAATGTCCATAGCAATAATTTTAAGGAGGATTTTTGTAACATGGTTAGAGGTAAAGTGAAGTGGTTTGACGAAAAGAAGGGGTATGGTTTCATTTCGCGTGAGGATGGCGGTGATGTCTTCGTACATTATTCGGCCATCCAGATGGACGGATTCAAAACCTTACAGGAAGGCCAGACGGTAGAATTCGAAATCACCCGCGGCCCTAAGGGAGAACAGGCTGCCAACGTGACCGTGGTTGAATAATCACGTCTAAAAAACGAAACCAAAAGGCCCCTTTTCGGGGCCTTTTTTATTTGGTCATCAATTCTTCCACCCTCTTTAAGTCCTCAGGGGTATCTACTTCAGGAAAATCGTATTTGGTGATGGAGACCGCGATGCGGTAACCGTATTCAAGAGCCCTTAGTTGTTCCAGTTTTTCGGCCTTTTCGAGTTCCCCGGGTTCCAAACGGACAAAGACGTCCAAGAAATCGCGTCTGTAGGCGTAAAGGCCGATGTGCCGCAGATAAACGGGGCTTTCTCCTGGGGGGCGGTGAAAGGGGATTGGGGCCCGGGAAAAATAGAGGGCGAAACCCTCCCGGTCCAGGACCACCTTGACCCGGTTAGGGTCGTCTTTTTCTTCCTCCCGCTTGATGGGCACCGCTAAGGTGGCCATGAGAATTTCGCTCTTCAACAAAAGGGGCCTTACCAGTTCTTCGATTACTACCGGTTCCAGCAGGGGCTGGTCCCCCTGGATGTTTACCACGATATCGTCTTCAGAAAGGCGTAATAAATCTGCCGCCTCGGCAATCCGTTCGGTCCCACAACGGTGGGAAGGGCTGGTCATTAAGCTTTCCCCCCCTATTTCTTCTACGGCCCTTTTGATCCGCTCGTCATCAGTGGCCACCACCACCTTTTCCAGGGTGGGGCTTTTCTTGGCCCGGAGGTAGACGTGCTGAATCATGGGCCTTCCCTTGATCAGGGCCAGGGGTTTTCCCGGGAAACGTTCCGAGGCGTAACGGGCCGGGATGATGGCGACGATTTTCATTATAATCCTCCGTTGAGAAAAGGGCTTTTAGATCTTATATACTCTGGCAAGGGATAAGAAAAGTTGAGAGGAGGAAGGCATGGCCTACTTCTTTAAACAAAAAGAGATAAAGTTTGCACCGCACCCCCGGTTTTCCGGGGTAAAATGGGCCTTACTGATTGACTCCCAGAAGAGCTCCCAGGTCAGCGTATCCCTGCTTGTCATCGATCCCGGGGTGGAAATACCCATCCACGTTCACGACCAACAGGTAGATTCCATTTACGTCCTGGAAGGAAAGGGCCAGGCCTATCTTAACGGAAATTGGGAAGAGATCGAGAAAGGAGATTATATTCTGGTCCCGGTAGGTGAAGAGCACGGGGTCAAAAATACCGGAAAAGATCCCCTTAAGCTTTTCATTGTGCACAGTCCCCCTCTTTTTTAGGTGGCCAGGAGGTTGAGATGGTAAAACCAGATTTTGAAAAGACCGGCGGTTTGGTCCCGGTCATCGCCCAGGACTGGCAAACGGGAGAAGTGTTAATGCTGGCTTATATGAACGAGGAGGCCTGGGAGAAGACTTTAGAAACAGGCAAAGTTCATTATTACAGTCGCAGCCGCCAGAAAATTTGGTTAAAAGGAGAATCTTCCGGGCACTTCCAAATCGTAAAGGAGATACGGCTTGATTGTGACCTGGACACCCTGTTGATTAAGGTGGAACAGCTGGGAGGAGCTGCCTGTCACAAGGGTTACCGTTCCTGTTTTTTCCGGCGGTTTAAAGACGGAGATTTGGAAGTGGTAGGTGAAAAAATCTTTGATCCCGAGGTGGTCTATGGAAAAAAAACTTAAACTGGGTATCCCCAAAGGGAGTCTGGAAAAAGCCACTATCGAACTTTTTGAAAAGTCTGGCTGGCGGATAAACGTCCACCACCGCAGTTATTTCCCCGAAATTGACGACCCGGAAATAGAATGCGCTATCTGTCGGGCCCAGGAAATGAGCCGTTACGTAGAGCAAGGGGTACTTGATTGCGGTATCACCGGGAAAGACTGGATCTTAGAAAACGACTCCAAAGTCGTAACGGTGACGGACCTCATCTATTCCAAGGTGAGTAAAAGGCCCGCCAGGTGGGTTTTAGCCGTCCCTGCAGATTCCGATATAAAAGAATTGAAGGATCTGAACGGCAAAAAGATCGCCACGGAGCTGGTGAATTTTACCAAGCGCTATTTTTCCGAAAGAGGGATCCAGGTGGAAGTGGAATTTTCTTGGGGGGCTACGGAGGCCAAAGTGGTCCAGGGGCTGGCGGACGCCATCGTTGAAGTAACGGAGACGGGGACCACCATCCGGGCCCACGGCCTCAAAATAATTCACGAGCTCATGCAAACTTACCCCCAGCTGATCGCGAACGAAAAGGCCTGGCAGGATGAGTGGAAACGCAAAAAGATCGAACAGCTCGCGGTGATGCTCAAGGGGGCCCTTAGAGCAGACCGGCTGGTTGGCCTAAAGATGAACGTAGCCAAAGAAAACCTGGAAAAGATCGTCAAGATTCTACCCAGTCTTAACGCGCCCACCATTTCTCCCCTGTATCAAAGCGATTGGTTTGCCGTGGAAACCGTGGTCTCTGAAGACCAGGTAAGGGAGCTCATCCCGAAATTACTGGAAGCCGGGGCCCAGGGTATTATTGAATACGCCTTAAATAAGGTCATTTAATGCGCAAAACGATCCTTTTTTTGCTGGTCTTTCTCATCTGTGGCTGCCAGAGTGCAGAACCACCACCGCGGTTTTACCACGAAAAGGCCGAAATTTATCTCCAGCGGGCCCTGGTCTATTACAACGAAGGTCGCCTGGCCGAGGCCTTAACGGAAACACTAAAAGCCAAAGAGATTTACCCTGAAGACCCTGAGGTCTATAACCTCTTAGGCCTCATTTATATGGACCGGGGCGATCTCACCGAGGCCAAAGAGGCCTTCGAAGAAGCCCTGAAAATAAGACCTGATTTTCCGGAAGTCTTAAACAATTTGGGTTCACTTTATCTTATTTTAGGCCAACCCCAAAAGGCCATCGTCTATCTCAACCAGGCGCTCAAAAATCCCTTCTACGAAAATCCCTTCGTGGCGTACACCAACCTGGCCTGGGCCTATTATCAATTGGGCGAAGAAGAAAAGGCCATTTCTTATCTTAATAAGGCGCTTTCTTATAATCCCCGTTACGCCCTGGCCTATTTTTACCGGGGGCTTATGGCCTTGAAAGCAGGAGAACTCGAGATAGCCAGGCGAAATTTTCGCCGTGCCGTAAGATTTAACCGCCAGGACATGGCGGCCCGTTACTACCTGGCCCTGGTTTATTACCGTTTAGGCCAGACGGAAAAGGCCAAAAAAATCTGGCGGTCTATCCTGCAACTCTCACCAGAGTCCCAGTGGGCCATCAAGGCCGAAGACAAACTACTCACCCTTGAAGAATTAGAAGGAAATTAGCGCCGCGTAAATAAAGAAAGGATAAGGGTTAGTAAGATACTCAGGACGATACAGGTGGCCAGAGGAAAGTAAAAGGTAAAATTCCCCCGCTTGATCACGATATCCCCTGGCAGACGGCCCAAAAAGGGGATTTTGCTGCCAAAAACCAGCAAAAGGCCGGTCACTATTATAAAAACGCCCAATAAAATGAGCATTTTTCCCAGGCTTTCAAAAGGGTTCATCCTTTACCTCCTTTCTCTTCTTGCGCCAGCGCTTATCGTAACGTTCCTGTTCGCTGAAAATGCAACCGCAATAAGGTTGACGGTAAATATCTAAACTTTGGGCTTCTTTTTGTCCTTCCTCCCAGCCCACCCGAAAATCACGGTAAAGAAAGGGGACCTTGTAGCGAAAAGAGAGATCTTCGGCGATTTCTTTAATAAGATTATGCCCCTGATAACGGCTGTAAAGAAGGGTGGTGGTAAAGGCTTCGGCACGGAGGGCCAGCGCTTTTTTTACGGCTTGTTCTAATCTTAAGAGGTAACACTGTTCGCAGCGCTTATCTTCCCGAAAAACCACCCGGCGCAAAAAGCTTCTCAAGCCGTAGTCTTTTTCGTAAATAACCGGGAGTTCCTTGAGCTTGGCCACCCTTTCCAGGGCCCTGATACGTCTGCGAAATTCCTGATATGGGTGTATATTAGGGTTGAAAAAGTAACCCTGGATTTCTAACCCCTCTTGCCGCAAAACCTTTAGAGGATAAAGGGTACAGGGTCCACAACAGATATGGAGCAAAATTTTTCCTTTTTTCATCCTTCATGGTAAATAAAGCTAGTTTTTCTGGTTTTAAGTTTAAACAGATTTTTGTTGAATGGGATGTTGAAAATTTGTAAAAATTTTTACCCCAAATCTTTCAACAAAGATTTCAACAGGGACCAAAGCTTGAAGGTCTAAAGGGTGCGGGCACTTTCAACAAATGAACAAGCGTTATTATTTATCGTCATTATTAATCAAAAACTTTAGGAGTTAGCCATGAAACTAATAGTAGAAAAAGACAGGATGTTAAAAGTTCTGAGTCGCCTCCAGAGCATTGCGGATAAAAAGTCCAGCATGGCTATTCTTTCCACCGTCTTGTTTAAGGCTGAAGAAGGAGGGGTCCACCTTTCCGCCACGGATCTGGAACTTGGTTTGAAATCCTTTGTGGAAGCCGAAGTGGAAACGCCCGGGGAGCTTTCCGTCCCGGCCCGGAAATTTTACGAAATCATCAAGGATTTCCCTTTAGAGAGGATCCTTCTTGAAGATGAAAACGGATGGTTGAGGATCACCTCTGTAGGGGATGACGAGATCTTTTTCAGGCTGGCCTGTTTGCCGGCAGAAGATTTTCCTTCCCTGCCGGAGGTGGAAGACGCCGAACTCATCGAACTTGAAGGTGCCCTTTTGGTAGAGATGATAAGCAAGACCATCTTTTGCGTAGCCACGGAAGAGACCCGTTTTATCCTCTCCGGGATTTATCTTGAACAACCGGAAGATACCAACTTTTTACGCTTCGTGGCCACGGATGGTCATCGTTTAGCGATGATAGACCGCGAGGTGGCCAATATTGAGGTTTTGAGGCTCAATCCCGGGATTATTCTGCCCCGTAAAGCCGCCCAGGAAATGAAAAAGATCGCCCAGGAAATACCGGGGGTCCAGTTCGGTCTGAAGGAAAACCACGCCATTCTGGCGGCGCCCAACCTCGTCTTTACCGCCCGTTTCATTGACGGCCAATACCCTGACTACCGGGCGGTTATCCCGCAAATCGAAGAAAAACCCGTTTTGGCCCCCC